>NZ_JBXWSF010000037.1:0-37895 GCF_059613285.1 Ruegeria sp. BHSB058
ATATAGAACCCAGGCAGGCTCGACCTGTCATAAATCGGTATCCAGTCAGTGGATGCATCATAAAGGTCGACTACCCCCCGCATTCGCGACGGAATGCCCAAAGACGGCACCCTTTGCGCATACCGCATCGCCTGCGTCCGCCACTGTTCGGTAAAATCGCGGTCATAGTGTTTGTCATCATCGCACCATTGGTGCGGGTCGCATTCCGGATCTTCCGAGCCGACGAGGATGTGGTTTCCATGCTCGGGCCGGGCATAACAGGCGATGTCGCTGTCGGATACGATCATGCCCTGCTCTTGGAAATCGAACCCTTCGGGCGCGGGAACATGCACCACTTCCTGCCGCAGGGGGCGGGTTTCAATTGTCATGTCGTCGGTCACGCCCGCCATCTGGTTGACAATCGACGACCCGGGTCCGGCCACGTTGATTACTACCGGTGCATGTATCTCGGCCCCGGTTGCCAGCCTGATACCTGCAACGCGGCCTGCTACCTGCAAAACCTCGGTCACTTCGACTCCCGTCTGCACCTGCGCCCCGTGCAGTTTCGCAGCCTCCATCAGGTTTTGCGCGCTCAGCGCAGGGTCGGTGACATACCCCGCCTGCGGCCAAAGAACCGCCCCCCCAAGACGCTCGCCATTGGGCTGCCCGAACTGCGGGTCGTCCAGGCGGCGCGCAGGCGCATAGCTGTTCAGATCATAGATGGGCAGCTTGTCCTGTATGCCGGCGGCATCAAGTTCTTCGAACGGACAGCCTAGTTCGGCACTGAACTGCATATGCCTGGCCAGATGCCCGTTGGCCTCGGTCTTCATCACCAGACACCCGGTCTGACGAAACTGCGCCAGATCGGCTCCTTCCGGAAGACCCAGATAGTCGGCCCAGTCGCGCCAATAGTGATACCCCTCCCAGGCGAATGCCGTGCCGTCGAAGGTGGAATAGTGCATCCGGATGATGGCACAGGACCCTGCAGTCGACCCGTGGCCGACCTGAGTATTGCGGTCCAGCGACAGCGTTTTCCAGCCTCGTTTGGCCAGCTCGAACGCGACCGCCGCGCCGATGACACCAGTCCCGATGATGATTGCGTCAGGATTGTTCATTGTCCTGTCCCTCCCAAATTCTGCGGGCATAAGCGCTGAATTCCTTGATCTCGTCCGGCCTTGCCTCAACCCCGGTGAAGGCAAAAAGATAGTGCGGCACTAGCGCCAGCCGGGCCTCGTGCGGTTCGTTCAACTGCGCCAGATCGTATCCCAATTGCATGTAGTACAGAACCCGGGCGCGTGTCTTGGCCTCCATGTCCTCATAGCCGAACCGCGCGAACATCGCCTGCAGCGCCGCCAGCCGCCGCGCGTCGGACTGATCCAGTATACGGCGTACCTTTCCCGACCGCCGCGCCCAGTCCCGCACGGCAAAATCCAGCGCCGTGTCGAACAGGTTCGGATTGACCACACAGCGATGCACATTGCAGACGGCCGCAGTGATGGTGTCCGCCGGGGTATCGGCCTGCGCGATCATGGCCGCGGTATTGGTCGCCTGCCAGCGCGCCAGCAGCGCATCCAGCAATTCCTGCCGGGACTTGAAATACCAGTAGAACGAGGACCGCGACACCGCCATTCTTTCGGCCAGGTTCAACACCTTGACCTGTTCGACACCGTCAGACACTAGAACATCCATCGCGACGTTCAGCCAGTCGTCGCGGGTTACCTTGATGTTTCCGACCAGCGGTTCGGCATCCGGGTCGTCGCGGTGCAGGATCGGTTTGGTGCTCATTCAACTCTCCGGTGGCGCGCCGCCTTCAGCGGTTCGGCGCGCGATGAATTCCTCAAGCTCGGCAATCCGGTCCTGATCATGTGCCGGTGCCCGAAATGTGTCGACGATGTTCTGCCAGATGCCTGTCGCGCGATGATTGGCGTCAATTGCACCCCGCTCGGTCCATGTTCCGAAATTCGACCAGTCGCCCACCAGCGGTTCATAGAACTGGGTCTGGTACCGCTCCATCGTGTGCGCGGCACCAAAGAAATGCCCCGATGGCCCCACCTCGCGCAGCGCGTCCAGTGCAATATCGGCATCCGTCGCAGTCGTTCCGGCGCACAACTCGGCCACCATCTGCAGAACTTCAAGATCGGTGATGATCTTTTCGAACGACACGGTCAGCCCCCCTTCGAGCCACCCTGCCGAGTGGATCACCACCGTCGCCCCTGCCATCAGGCAACCCCAAAGCCCGAACTGCGTCTCATT
Source organism: Ruegeria sp. BHSB058 (assembly GCF_059613285.1). NCBI lineage: Bacteria > Pseudomonadati > Pseudomonadota > Alphaproteobacteria > Rhodobacterales > Roseobacteraceae > Ruegeria > Ruegeria sp. BHSB058. The sequence continues at coordinate 2,233 of NZ_JBXWSF010000037.1, forward strand.
TGCCGCCTGTGCATCGTTGGTATTGGCCGCACTTCCACCGGCGCAACGCCACGGCAGGCCGATCTTGCGCGCCAGTTGCCCGGCCACCAGTGATGCCGTGAAATGCTCGGGCGTTCCAAACGCAGGCGCGCCCGACTTCATATCCACATTACTGGTGAAAGTACCGTAACAGACCGGCGCACCGGGTCTGGCAAGCTGTGTCAGCGTGATCGCTGCCAGCGCCTCGGCATGGCTCAGCGTCATCGCCCCCGCTACGGTTACCGGAGCCATTGCGCCCATCAGCGTAAACGGAGTGACGATCGACATCTGGCCCGCGCGCGCAAAATCGATCAGCCCCTGCGCCATCGGCATATCTATTACGCGCGGCGAGTTTGTGTTGATGATCGTATAACACCAGGGCTGGGCCGCGAATGCCTCCTCGGACAGCCCCCGGAAAGAACGGACCATCTCGAACCCGTCCTTCACCTGCGGAGTGCCACGTGAATAGATGAACGGCACCTTGTCACTCAGCGTCAGTTCCGCCTGGGTCATCGCATAGTGGCGCAGGTGCATCGGAACATCCTGCGCCTCGACCAGTGGCGGGACCATATGCAGCACGTCGAAGCTCTGGGTGATCTGCACCATCTCGCGGAAATCGCGCAAGGTGCCGGGCCTTCGCCCGCGCACCAGATCGGTGGCATGCGGCGCACCCGCGCCCGGCTGAAAGATCAGCCGCCCCAGCTCCATTGTCAGATCCCGCTCGGCCACCCCGCCCTTGACGACAAAAGATCTGGGTGCGGTGGCCAACGCTGACTCGACCATGTCGCGCCCTATAAAGACCATTTCGTCCCGGACCCGCGCGCCGCCTTGTCGGAACAATGTACGGGCCTCGGGCAGCAGAACCTTGATCCCGATATCCTCCAGCACGGTCAGCGAAGCCTGATGCAACGCCTCGATCCGGTCCTCGGTAAAGGCGGCCATTGGCGGAAACGGGTTGCGCAGGTTGCGATAGTCCACTTGCCGCCGCGTCGTACCTGCCGCCGCTTCGCGCCCACGCCTGCCGCGCCGGGTCATGACCGCATCGCCCTGCCTTGCGGATCATATGGTGACGGGGCAATCACGCGCGCCGGACGTTCGACACCCACAACATGCACCGAAAGCTCGGTTCCCGGCTCAGCCTTGGCAGGATCGACAAGGGCCATCGCCAGAGACCTGCCAAGATAATGACCATAGCCGCCCGAGGTCACGAACCCGACCCGCTCGTCAGCCGACCAAACCGGCTCATACCCGCTGGCATCGGCGTCCAGCGCGTCGATCTCCAGCGTCACCTGCACCTGCGCCGGGCCATTGCCGTCGCGTTCGGCCTGGGCCGCGGCCTTGCCGACGAATTCCTTGTTCCAGTCGATCCAGCGATCCATTCCGGTCATGCCCGGCGTATAGGCTTGGGTAAACTCCGCCGACCAGATGCCAAAACTCTTTTCCAATCGCGTCGAGAGCATCGCGTTGAAACCGCACTCGCGGATACCCTCATCGGCACCGGCGTCCAGCAACATCCGCCGCAGTTTGATATGATCGCCATAGCGGCAGTTGATCTCATATCCTTTCTCGCCGGTCACCGACATACGTGCAACACGCGCCCGGACAAGGCCGATGTCGAAATCACCGCAGCCCATGAATTTCAGGCCCGAGATATCCTGTTCCGCCAGTTTCTCGATCACCTCTTGCGATTTCGGTCCCACAAGGCCGAACCCGCAAATCTCTTCCCCCAGATCACGGATGGACACGCCGTCCATCATATGCTCGTTGAACCAGCGCATATGCCAGGCGCGCAGGTAATAGCTGCCCATGATCCACCAGGTGCCATCGCCCCAGTTCAGCACGGTCAGGTCGCCTTTGAGCCGCCCGTTCTCACCCAGCATCGGCGCCAGTTTGGCACGTCCCGGGGCGGGCAGTTTCGAGGCCATCATGTTATCCAGCCACGCTTCGGCATTTGGGCCGGAAACCTCAAAGCGGGAAAAGCCCGAGATATCCAGCAGGCCCACGCCCTCCCGGATGGTCCTGCATTCAGCGGCCACGATGTCATGCGCGTTCGAACGTTTGAGAGTTGGCGTTTCCTCGAACCCTTTGGGCGCGAAATACAGCGGCACCTCCAGATCCCAGCTGACACCCCATTTACATCCGGCCTCGGTCATCGCGTCATGCGCCGGAGCCATCTTCAGCGGGCGACCCGCAGGCAATTGCTCGTTCGGGTAGGTCATCACGAAGCGGCGCGAATAGAACTGGCCAGTGGTTTCACGGATATACCGCTTGTTCTGTGCGAAATCACCATAGCGCGCCACATCCATCGGCCAGGCGTCCGCTTCGGGCTCGCCGTGGATCATCCATTCGGCCAGTGTTTTCCCAACGCCACCACCTTGCAGGAACCCGGCCATCACCGCGCAGGCGGTCCAATAGCCGCGCTTGCCCGGAACCGGACCAACCAGCGGGTTACCATCTGGCGAGAACGTGAACGCACCATTGACCCATGTCTTGATGCCCACGTTCTGGATCGACGGATACCGCTCAAAGCCCAATGTCAGTTCGTTCTCGATCCGGTCAAGCTGTTCCTGAAACAGTTCCTCGCCATAGTTCCACGGCGCGCCGTCCATCGCCCAGTGTTCGTGATCGACCTCGTAGATCCCCACCAGAACACCCTTCTGGTCCTGCCGCATATAAGTGAATCCTTCGAGATCCACAGTCATCGGCATCTCGAAATCCGCCTGCGCCACTTCGGGCACCGTGTCCGTGATCAGATAGTGGTGCTTCAACGGTGAGACTGGCAGCTCTACCCCGGCCATGCGACCAACCTGCTTGGCCCAGAGCCCGGCCGCGTTGACCACATGTTCACAGGTGATCGTGCCCTTATCGGTCACAACCTGCCAGCCGTCATCAGTCTGGATCAGCTCTTCGACCTTGGTTTCCTCGTAATATTCGGCACCACGTTTCCTGGCGGCTGTCGCATAAGCCTGAACAGTGCCAGTTGTATCAATGTAACCTTCACGATCCGCCCACATCGCGCCCAGAACGCCGTCGGTTGACATGATCGGGCAACGCCGCTGCGCCTCTTGCGGGGTCAAAAGCTCGCAGTCGTCAATGCCGATGGACTGGAAGATGCGGTAGTTGGCCTGCAACCACTCCCAGCGTTCAGGCGTACCGGCCAGCGTCAGGCCACCGGTCATGTGCAAACCGATATTCTGGCCCGATTCTTTTTCGATCTCACTCAGCAGGTCGATCGTATAAGCCTGCAAGGAGGCCATGTTTGGATCCGCGTTCAGGGCATGGATGCCGCCCGCCGCGTGCCATGACGATCCCGAAGCCAGCCGCCGCCTTTCCAGCATAACCACATCCGACCAGCCAAATTTGGCCAGATGATACAGAACCGAAGCGCCCACGACGCCGCCACCGATGACCACGACACGATACTGGGATTTCATCGCCTTTTCCCCTCGAACAACTCGCAGAGGACGCTAATGGCACTGTTCACTTCTGTCTAGACAAATATGTACAGTTCTGACGGCGGATATTTTATGACTACAACTCAATTAATTACACTAGATACTTGCGCTTGAGCGGCCCCTGATATTTTCGAACCACGTCAATGTGGCGAAGTTTTCTTCGGGGATTCGCAGTTTGATGACTCGTGCGAAGTCCACAAAAACGAAGGTGGTGATATCGGCCAGAGTGAAATGGCTGCAGGCAATGAAAGGGCTGTCTTGCAGGCGTTCTTCAAGGATGTCGAAAAAGCGCCTGGCCCTGTCCAACCCTCTGTCCGCCAACTCCGGTATTTGCACATAGTTCCAAGGGCCGGGCACCGCACGATCAGCAAACGCCGGATGCGAGTTGCGCAATGCCTCGCCGATTGGCAAACCGCCCTGCTGTTCAACCAGTGCATTCCACATCAGCACCAGACCCTTTTCCTCGGGGGTGCGCCCCATCAATGGCCGTTCCGGAAACCGGGCTTCCAGATAGGCCGCAATTCCCAGGTTCTCGGTCAGAACCGTGCCATCGTCCGTCACCAGAACCGGTACTGTCGCCCTTGGATTGACCGCTTTGAACGCGTCACTCAACTGCTCGCCCTTGGCGATGGAGATATCGCGGGTTTCAATATCCAATCCCTTTTCAGCGATGAACATCCGCGCGCGGCGAGGATTGGGGGCGGTCGAGCAATCGTAGAACAACATGAACCTAGCTTTCGTATCTGAATGTTTGCCAGCCGCGAAAACCGGCTGACCGCCGGCAGGGTGCAATTCCGTCGACCGGTGTTCAACCCATCGCCTTGAAAACCGCGCGGGCGATGACGCGTTCTTCGTCCGTCGGGATCACCAGAACCGGCGTTTCACCGCATGATATCACCGTCGAATTGCTGTCATTCGCCTCGGCATTCAACTTGAGCCCGAGATACTCCATGCCTTCCAGAACCCGCTCCCGGATCAGTGCGGCGTTCTCACCGATGCCACCGCAGAACACGACGGCGTCAAGACCGCCCATTACTGCTGACATTGCCCCCAACTCACGCTTGATGCGGAACACGTAATAGTCGATCGCCTCCTGTGCCCGGGGATCGTCATGCATCAGCAAAGTGCGCATGTCGTGGCTGATTTCACTGAGGCCCAGCAGGCCGCTTTTCTTGTAAAGAATATGGGTGATCGCCTCGACCCCGTGGCCCTGCGCCATAAGATACAGCAGCACGCCGGGATCAAGCTGGCCGCACCGGGTGCCCATCGGCAACCCGTCCAGCGCGGAAAACCCCATGGTCGAACCGATGCTCTTTCCATTTACGACCGCGCACATCGACGCGCCATTACCCAAATGGCAAATGGCAACCCGTCCAACCGACAGATGCGGATAGTCCCGTTTCAGCTTGCCGGTGATATAATCATAGGACAGCCCGTGAAACCCATAGCGTCGCACGCCCTTTTCATAAAACCGGCGCGGGATCGCAAAGGCGTCGTTCACAAATGGATGGCCGAAATGAAACGAAGTGTCGAAACACCCGACCTGAACCGCGCCCGGATAGGCCGTTCTTGACGCAAGTATCGCCGCAAGATTATGCGGCTGATGCAGGGGCGCAAGCGGTTCAAGCGCCTGAAGTTGCTCGATAACCGTATCGGTCAACACGGCAGGGCCGTCAAAAGTGCGCCCACCATGCACGACCCGGTGGCCGATGCCGGCAATCTCCATGTCCCCCAGCAGTTGGTCGACGTGCTCTAGAATTGCGCGCACCGCCGCCGCATGATCGGCCGGTCCGATCTGGGTCGCTTGCCGCTTGTCGCGCTTTAGCACGAGTTGCGCGACCGGCCCCAGGTTCTCGACCTGCCCCCGGTGTAGCAGCGTAGGCTCCTTTGCGGCCAGATATACCCCGAACTTGATCGACGAACTGCCCGCGTTCAGTGTCAGGATCGCACTCATTCCATCTCTCCGGCTGTCCTTTCGGACTGTAGGAGCCGTCAAAGTGAAACGACAACCGGTGAAATGCCGCAGGCCGTTCCCTTAACCGGAACGTCTGCACATAGTGTGGTCCAGAACAGAACTTTGTCTCAATGCGTATGATGTCCCGAGGCCTACCGCAATTCAGGAGAATTGCTACAGTATTCAAAACACCGAAGGGAACACATTGAATGATTGCTTACGTCACCGTCGGTGCCGATGACATCGCTCGCGCCAAACAGTTCTACTCAGCATTCCTGACGGCCCTTGGATACGAACTGGAAGAGGGCCCCGAGGGCCTAAGCTACGTATTGCCCGTACAATCCGGGCAATCTCCCGTTCCGCCTGATTTCTACGTCAAACCAACCTTCGATGGGTGTCCGGCCTCGGCCGGCAACGGATCCATGGTCGCGTTCGAAGCGCGCAATCAAAAGCAGGTTCGAGACCTGCACGCCGCTGCGCTTGCCGCAGGCGGGTCCGATGAGGGACAGCCGGGCTTTCGTGCCGCATATGGGCCACACTTCTACGTTGGCTACCTTCGCGACCCACAAGGAAACAAAATTGCTCTCTTCTCCGACGATCCCGACGAGCCGGGGCGCGACGGATAGCATTGGCTAAATCAGTCCGACGGGCTTCGCTCAGGCGATGAATTCTTCGCGAACACCAAAAATCCAGCAATCTCAAGAATTCGTGATGTCCATCGGAAAGATTTATTCCCACCGTCACTCCGATTATCGTCAAGAACGTATTTGACTAGTCAGGGTCCGGCGGGTGAAACTGCACGAAAAAATCAGGGAGTTCTTGAAGTTGATGTCGATCCACGGCCAGGCGGGTGGAAAACCCCGATGACTCCGCTGTTGTCCGTCAGAGATCTGAGCATCGGTTTTGGTACTGCCGATCCTGTGGTTCAGGGCGTAAACTTCGACGTCCAGCCGGGCCAGACCGTGGCGCTGGTTGGCGAATCCGGGTCCGGCAAAACGATCACCTGCCGCGCCGTGTTGCGCATTCTGCCCAAGGCCGCACAACTCAGAAGCGGCAAGATCACCTTACAAGGCCCCGATGGCGCTCAAATTTTGTCCGACCTCACCGAGAGACAGATGCGTGGCATCCGGGGCAATCAGGTCTCGATGATCTTTCAGGAACCGATGCGGTCCCTGTCGCCTCTCCACACGATCGGAAATCAGGTCAGCGAAGTGTTGTGGCTGCATCGCAGCGCCTCGGAACGCGAAGCCAAGCGAAAGGTGCTGGAACAGTTCGACCGCGTCGGCTTTCCCGATCCGGAGCGTGCTTACAATTCCTATCCGTTCGAACTCTCCGGCGGAATGCGCCAGCGCGCGATGATCGCCATGGCGATGGTTGCCAAACCCGACCTTCTGATCGCCGACGAACCGACCACCGCGCTCGACGTGACGACACAGGCGCAAGTGCTGGGCCTGATCAAGGAGTTGCAGCAGGAAACCGGTATGGCCCTGATTCTCGTCACCCATGATCTGGGCGTGGTGGCGAACATGGCCGAACAGGTGGTGGTCATGCATAAGGGACGCGTCATGGAATCGGGGTCTGCAGAACTGATCCTTCGCGAACCGGCTCATCCCTATACCAAACAACTCTTCGACGCCGCCCCGGAAATCCCCGATCAGGAAGCCGTCGGTATCCCGATGCCCGACGAGGATCTGATCCTCGAGATGAAGGAGATATCCAAGACCTATTCCATGCGGTCCGGCAAGGGATGGAAGGCCGGGGCGCTGATTCACGCCTGCCGCGGCGTCGACCTGAAACTGGCGCGTGGCAAAACCCTGGCGATTGTCGGTGAAAGCGGGTCGGGCAAAACCACAGCGGCGCGAATCGCTTTGGGGGCTGAACCGCCCGATCCGGGTGGCGAGGTTCTGTTTCGCGCGCAACCAGGGGCCGAGCCGATCACCGTGCACAAGATGAGCCGAACCGAACGCACCGCATTTCAGCGTCAGGCACAGATGATCTTTCAGGATCCCTACAGCTCGCTCAGCCCACGCATGCGGGTACAGGACGCGATGACCGAGCCGCTTGAGATTCACCGCATCGGAACCACGGCCGAACAGCGCGACAAGGCCGCCGCGATGCTGAAGCGCGTGGGTTTGAACGAGGACATGCTGAAACGCTATCCGCACGCGTTTTCCGGCGGGCAGCGTCAGCGGCTGTCGGTTGCGCGCGCGCTGATGCTGGACCCGTCATTCATTGTCTGCGACGAACCGACCTCGGCCCTTGATGTATCTGTGCAGGAACAGATCCTCACCCTGCTCGAAGACCTTCAGGAAGGTTTGGGCCTGTCCTATCTGTTCATCTCGCACGATCTCGCCGTGGTGGCACGGATCGCCGACGAAGTCGCGGTCATGCGGCAAGGTCTGGTGATCGAACAGGCCCCGCCGGAAACGCTTTTCTACAACCCCCGTCACCCTTACACGAAAGCGCTGATCGCGGCCCAGCCCGAACCCGATATCAATCGCCCAATCGACCTGAAACTGGTAGCATTGGGCGCAGGATCGCCGGACAGCTGGGACGAAGCCTTTCGTTTCTCGAACTCCGTGGTACCCTCGTTGAAAGAGCTGGAACCCGGCCATAAGGTACGTTGTCATGTTTGAAACCACTCGCAGGTCGATTTTCTTTGCCGTCGCCTTGGCGCTTGCCGGCGCGGTACAGGCCGGCTCGGATACGCTTCCACCCCTGCAGGAAAGCGAATTCTGGAAACAGGAAGTCGAAATGGGCAATCTGCCCCCGGTGGCCGAGCGCATTCCCGAAGAGCCGGTCGTGGTCGATCCGGAGGCCAAGGGGCGGGAATACGGCCATCAAGGCGGCACGTTGCGCACAATGGTCACGCGGTCCAAGGATATCCGGCAGATGGTGGTCTATGGCTACGCCCGCCTTGTCGGCTACAACGAGAAATACGAGCTGGTTCCGGACCTTCTGGCGAGTTTCGAGAACGATGGGAACCGCAAGTTCACCCTGAAACTTCGCAAAGGGCACAAGTGGTCGGATGGCACCCCCTTCACCTCTGCCGATTTCGAATACTGGTGGAAAGACGTCGCCAACAACGAATTGCTCAGCCCCTCCGGCCCCCCGGATTTCCTGCGGGTCAACGGCAAACCACCGGTCGTCACCTTCCCTGACGAAATCACTGTGGTGTTCGAATGGGAAGAACCCAATCCCAACTTCCTGCAAAGCCTCGCACAGGCACGCCCGCCCTTCATCTACCGGCCCTCGCATTTCCTCAAGAAATACCACGAAGCCTATGCCGACCCCGACGAACTCGCCGCCGAGGTTGACGACGCCCGCGTCAAAAGCTGGGCCGCGCTGCACAACAAGCTCGACAACATGTACAAATACGACAACCACGAACTGCCCACCCTGCAACCGTGGCTGAATGCAAGCTCGGGCAAGAAGATCCGCCACAACTTCGTGCGCAATCCCTATTATCACCGCATCGATGCCAAGGGTGTGCAACTGCCCTATATCGACGTTATCGAGATGGAAATCGTGGCGCCCGGTCTGGTCGCTGCCAAGACCAACGCGGGCGAAACCGACCTTCAGGGACGCGGGCTTGATTTCCGCGATGCCTCGATCCTCAAGAAGGGCGAAGCCGGGGGTAATTACAAAACTTATCTGTGGGATACCGGCGTGGCCTCGCAGATCGCGATCTATCCCAACCTCAATTATGCCGATGATACATGGCGCAACCTGATGCGGGACGTACGCGTGCGCCGCGCGCTGTCGCTGGGGATCGACCGGAATACGATCAACCAGGCGCTCTATTTCAAGCTCGGCAAACCGGGCGCCATGACCGTTCTGCCTTACTCCCCTTTCTTCGACGAAAAGAACCTGCAAGCCTGGGCCGCCTACGACCCCGAACAGGCCAACAAACTGCTTGACGAGGCCGGGCTCGACAAGCGCGACGGCAGTGGTATCCGTCTGTTGCCCGATGGCCGCCCGATGGAGTTGATCATCGAAACCGCGGGCGAGCGGCAAGAGGTCGAAAATGCCATGCAGATCGTCACCGACAACTGGCGCGACATCGGCGTCAAGCTGATCATGCGCCCGCTGGATCGCGACATCCTGCGCAACCGCGTCTTTGCAGGAAACACAATGGCATCGGTCTGGTACGGCTGGGACAACGGCATCCCGCAGGTCTATACCTCCCCCGCCTATCTCGCTCCTACCGATCAGGTATTCCTGGCCTGGCCCAAATGGGGCCAGTTCTATCAGACCGGCGGCGATGCGGGCGAAGCGCCCGACATGCCCGAAGCACAGCGGTTGATGGAACTGTCCAAGGTCTGGGATACCGCGACCACGGATGAACAGCGCTCCGCCGCCTGGAAGGAGATGCTGGAAATCCATGCCGATCAGGTCTACGGCATCGGCATTCTGGCCGGCACACCGCAACCGATCGTCGTTTCGAACCGCCTGCACAACGTGCCCGAAAAAGGGATGTGGGCCTGGGACCCGGGCGCGCATTTCGGCGTGCATCGCATGGACGAGTTCTTTCTGGACCAGTAACGGGGGCAGCTGAATGCTTTTGCTGCGCTACGCAGTCTATCGCTTTTTCACCATGCTGCTGACGCTGCTGGTGGTGTCGGCGATGATCTTCATCATCATCAACCTGCCGCCCGGCGACTATCTGAGCAACCAGATTGCCGAGCTGCAGGCGTCAGGACAATCTGCGGGTGTCGACAAGGCAGAATTCCTTCGCAAGGAATACGCGCTCGACCGTCCCTTGTGGGAACAATACATGATCTGGATGGGCTTCATGCCCGGTCCGCACGGGTTCTCTGGCCTGATTCAGGGCAACTACGGCTGGTCGTTCGAGTTCGACCGACCCGTGTCCGAGATCGTGGGCGACAGCCTCTGGCTGACGGTCGTCGTCAACCTGGCCGCCGTCCTGTTCGTATATGCAGTGGCTCTGCCGCTGGGTGTTCTCGCTGCGGCCCGGTCGCGGACATGGGTCGACTATACCTCGGCCTTTGTCGGCTATCTGGGACTTGCCACACCGAACTTCCTGCTGGCGCTGATCCTGTTCTACTATGGCCACCGCTATTTCAACCTGCCCATCGGCGGCCTGATGGACCCCGCCTATGAGGGTTTGCCGATGAGCTGGGACAAGGTGAAATCGATTCTTCTTCATCTCATCGTGCCAACCTTTGTCATCGGCACCTCTGGCGCCTCGGCAATGATGCAGCGTCTGCGCGCCAATATGCTGGACGAGTTGGGCAAACCCTATGTCGAGACGGCGATTGCCAAGGGCATGTCGCCCTCGCGGATGCTGACGAAATATCCCCTGCGCGTGGCCTTCAACCCCTTTGTCGCCGATATCGGCAACCTGCTGCCCTCGATGGTCTCCGGCTCGGTTCTGGTCTCGGTCGTGCTGGGCCTGCAAACCATCGGCCCCACGCTCCTGACTGCGCTCAAGACGCAGGATCAGTTTCTGTCCGGCTTCATTCTGATGTTCGTGGCTTTGCTGACGCTGGTGGGTACAATGATCTCGGACGTGCTCCTGGTCATGCTTGATCCGCGCATCCGATATGAGGGGCGAGATACATGACCCAGCTTCCCGACGGTCGTTATGTCGACGACGCCCCCTATGATCCGCAGGTCTCGATCCAGCAACTGGAACGCCGCGACCTGGATGCCCCGAATTGGGTGCTGGTCTGGCGCAAGTTCAAAACCCACAAGCTGGGCCTTGTATCCGGCATCTTCCTGTTGCTCAGCTACCTGATGCTGCCGTTTGCCGGCTTCATCGCACCCTACACACCGAATGAACGCAATGGCGAGCACCTCTATGCCCCGCCGCAATCGATCAGCTGGTTCCACGAGGGCGAGTTCGTCGGGCCATACGTCTATCCCATCGTGGCCGAGGCGGATCTGGAAACATTCCAGTGGAAATTCGTCCCCGACACCGACAACCCCGCCCCGATCCGCTTCTTCTGCAAGGGCGACGAATATCGTCTTGCAGGGCTGATCCCTTCGGATACCCACCTGTTCTGCCCATCCGATGGCGCAACGGTGTTTCTGTGGGGGTCGGACAGGCTGGGTCGCGATGTGTTCAGCCGTATTCTCTATGGCGCACAGCTGTCGCTGACCGTCGGCCTCATCGGCATTTCGGTGTCGTTCTTTCTTGGCATCCTGTTCGGTTCAATGGCGGGATATTTTGGCGGCAAGACCGATTGGCTGATCAACCGTGTGATCGAGATCCTGCGCTCACTGCCCGAACTGCCGCTTTGGCTTGCCCTGTCCGCTGCCGTGCCCTCGAACTGGAGCCCGGTTGCCGTGTTCTTCATCATCTCGGTGATCCTTGGTATCCTCGACTGGCCCGGCCTGGCTCGCTCGGTACGCGCCAAATTCCTGTCACTACGCGAAGAGGAATACGTGCGCGCCGCCGAAATGATGGGCGCCTCGTCGGGCCGCGTGATCCGCAAGCACCTGTTGCCGAATTTCGCATCACACCTCATCGCCTCCGCAACCTTGTCGATCCCGGCAATGATCCTCGGCGAAACCGCGCTCAGTTTCCTCGGCCTTGGCTTGCGGGCACCTGCGGTCAGTTGGGGCGTGATGCTGAACGACGCGCAAAACCTCGCCTCGATCGAGATTTATCCTTGGACGGCCATTCCGATGCTGCCGATCATCGTTGTGGTACTCGCCTTCAACTTCCTGGGTGACGGACTGCGCGACAGTCTCGACCCCTACCAGCAATGACCCTGCTTTCCGCCCTGCCCGCGCCTGATACCTACAAGGTAACTGGCAGCGGCGCGCTGCCCAGCGTCTTTGCGGTGTCGGAACTGGCCACCGCATCCTTTGCGGCGGTCGGGCAGGAACTGGCGCGGCTGATGCGCGCGCAGAACCTGACAGCCGGACAACCACCGGTCACCGTCGATCACCGTCTGGCCTCTCTCTGGTACGGCTGGTCCCTGCGCCCGGATGGCTGGACCATGCCAAGCGCCTGGGACCCGGTCGCCGGCGACTACCGGACCGCCGATGGCTGGATCCGGCTGCACACCAATCTCGCCACCCATCGCGCGGCGGCTCTGAAAGTGATGGCAACACCACCCGACCGCGAGGCCGTGAGCCAAGCCGTGTCTGGCTGGAACGCGGACGAACTCGAAGCAGCCATCGTCGCCCAGGGCGGCGTTGCCGCCGCCATGCGCAGCCGGCAAGACTGGCTGGCCCACCCACAGGGCCGCGCGGTCGCCTCCGAACCTCTGGTGGCCTGGACCGGACCGAGGCGTGCAAACCTGCGCCAAAGGCCACAGGCAACACCCGAAAGCCCCCTGGCGGGCCTGCGGGTTCTCGACCTCACCCGCGTCCTGGCGGGGCCGGTTTCAACCCGCACGCTGGCCGGTTTCGGGGCCGAGGTATTGCGGATCGATCCCCCCGAATGGGACGAACCGGGGGTGATCCCCGACATCTCACTCGGCAAGCGCTGCGCCTATCTGGACCTGAAATCGTCCAACGGGCTTGCCCGGCTGAAGGACCTGCTGGAACAGGCCGACGTGTTTGTCCACGGCTACAGGCCGGGCGCATTGGACGGGCTGGGGCTCAACGTCGCGACCCGCAACCGGATCGCGCCGAACCGGGTCGAGGTGGCGCTTGACGCCTATGGCTGGCACGGCCCCTGGGCCAAGCGGCGCGGCTTTGACAGCCTCGTGCAGATGAGCGCGGGCATTGCTCATGCCGGTCAGGTATGGGCAAAGGCGGACAAGCCGACACCCTTGCCGGTTCAGGCACTTGATCACGCAACAGGCTATTTGATGGCCGCTGCCGTTCTGTCGGCGCTGGCCGAGGCGGTCGAAGGCAGGCCAATATCCGATGCCCGCCTGTCGCTCGCCCGCACGGCAGAGCTTTTGGTCAGCCTAAGGAAAACCGCGTCTGGCTTGGGTATCGCCAATCCGCTCAAAACGGATTTCGCGCCTGCGCCGGAACAGACCGGCTGGGGCAACGGCTTTCGCCTGTCTCCCGCTCTTGCCATCGGCCCGGCGAAAATGTGCTGGGCCCTGCCCGCGCCCAAGCTCGGCACCGCCACCCCCGACTGGGACTGACCGGATCGGGGCGCGGGAGCGCCCGCCACTAGCGGTCGTCGCCGCTGCCGCCGGGGCCGATATCGTCCAGATAATCCTCGTCGATCGCCGCCTGCACCGCGCCGGTCACCGCCTCGCGCTGTTTCGGGGTCAGGTCCTCGGGGCTCTTGTCATCGGCTAGCCGCACAGTCACCTCACGATGGGCAAATCTGATCCCCTCACGCGCGAACAACTCGCGAATCTCTTGATAAACCCTCTTACGCACCAGCCACTGGTCGCCCGGTTTGGTCATGAACTTGACCCGGATGATCATCGCCGAATCCTGCATCTCGATCACGCCCTGGGATTTCAGCGGCTGGATGAAGTTCTCGCCGATCACCGGATCGTCCAGCAACTGAACCCCCAGTTTCTTGATCAGCTTGCGCACCTTCTCGACATCGGTGTCATAGGTCACGCGCAACGGCAGTTTCATGATCACCCAGTCGCGCGAATAGTTGGTCAGCACCTTGATCTCGCCAAAGGGAATGGTGTTGAGCGCGCCCAGATGGTGGCGCAGCTGGAACGAGCGCACCGAGATCTTCTCGACTGTCCCCTTCACGTCTCCGATATCGATGTATTCACCCTTGCGGAACGCATCGTCGATCAGGAAGAACGCGCCGGAAAAGATGTCGCGTACCAGCGTCTGTGCGCCGAAACCAACAGCCAGACCGACCACACCGGCGCCCGCGAACAGCGGGCTGACATTGATGCCAAGCTCCATCAACGCAATAAGCGCGATGGTCACGACCACAACCGCCAGGATCGCACCACGGAACAGGGGCAGCAACGTCGCCAGCCGGCTTTGCCCCGCCTCACCGCCCTCGTCTCCGGGCGCCACCTCCTGCGCACCGTCTTCAACTTCTTCGGCGATCTTGCTGTCGATCCAGATACGGAAGAAATGGAACAGAACATAACCGATGAACAGGATCACCATCACGTCCAGCGCGCGTCCCACCGGCAAGTCATCCGCCCAATGCCCCTCGGGATACCAGATCGAAGCCAGTGCATAGATACCCACGACAAAGGCAAGAATACCTGCCACGCGGCGCGCCAGATCTTCATATGTCGCGATGACGTGTCGTTCGGGCTCTACCCTTTCGTATACCTCCGCCGCGGCGTCCTCCTCATCATCCGGAGTGGCCTTCATCACGTCGATCTGGCGCGACCGGTCGAAATACCGTTCCAGAAAATAGTTCATCGCCCCGTAAACGATCACCACCGACATGAAGACCGCATAGGTACCGGCCACCAGCGGGATCGACACGGGATGTTCAAGCACAAGGTCAACCGCCAGTTCGAACCAGCTGAAGAGGATGTAAAGCACCACGACCGGCGCCCAGCCAAAGGAGACGAACCGCAACAGCCACGACACCTGATCGGGGCCGCGCCCGCCCCGGATCGCGTTCGAGATGGCGCGCGCATTGAACAGCACCATAAGGATATTGCCCAGCGCGCCAACCGCCGTCAGGCTGCCATAGACCATCGCATAGACGTTGTAGTTGAGCCCGAAATCCGCGACCCAGGTCGAAAACAGAACCACCGCGATGTCATAGGTCGCAAGCGTCGACGCCCAGATATAGAGTCGCTTGGCATCCCGGTCGGAAAACGGCGGCAAACGATACTGGCTGAGGAACGGCGACAGCACCATGCGCCACAGATCGGATACCGTGCGCGCCAGGAAGAACGCGGTGAAGATCGCCGTCACGGTAAACTGGACCGAAATGTCCTCGGCCCGGCCAAACACCAGATATCCCACGATCAGTGCCATCACCATGGCAAAGACGGTGGCCCCCACTCCCATGACAAAACGGAAGACCAGGAACGGCATTTTTTCCTTGTACCCGACCGGATTGTCCTTGATCCGCGCGACGACAATTCGGCGCGCGATGCGTTTGCCGTAAATCTCGATCGACAACCACCGGCCGATCAGCAGGAACAACAGGTTCCAGGCCAGAACCTCGACATAGGTCAGAATGCGCCCGTCGGGGCTGGTCTCGCGCAGGATGTACTGCACCTCGAACACGGAATAGGGCAACGCTTCCAGCCGGGATTCCAAGGAGGCACGGAACTCTGAAAACCGCGCCTGCGCCTTCATCAACTGCGATCCGTCGCCCATCGGGTTGCTCGCGGCTGCGTCGGTCGGTGTTTCTGCGGCCGATGAAACCACTTTGCCGGCACTGTCAATGACGATGACGCTGGCCCCAGCCTCTGTTGCTGCCCGGATGGCGGCGGCGATGTCGCCTTCCGTATCCGACTGGCTGGTTGTGTCTTCTGAACCGCCATAACCCGGCAATAGCGACGTTTGCGCCGCAGCAGCGCCGATAAATGCCGCGACCGTGACCCAGATTGTCAGGATCAGGTTGAGAAGAAACAGTGGTCTCATTGGGATTTGCATCCAGTTCCTAGTGTTCGCGGTACGCTACAGGACACGGCTTCGGCGTTCAAATGGCTAGGTGATGTTTTCGCGCAATCGTGTCGTCATGTGCCTTTGAAATCATGCTTTTGACAATCGTGTTTTCAACGTCGCATGATTTGAATATGACCATAGCAGAAACACTGTTCCGACACTGGCGGCAAAACAAATCTGCATGTATCAAAGGATTGCGGCAACGGGGTATGGACGCTTGATCAGAATGCGCGACATCGCAAATCTCAGGATGGCCGGTCAAAGACACTCGGTTCGCTTGCGTTTTTTCGGCGTTTCGACCCTTCAAAGGCGCAACTCTGTTGCCTTTTCGCAATGGTCGGTCAAAACGGACATTTCCCGGCAAGCCTGCCACGGGAATTCCGGAAAAACCTGCGCTATGAGGGACAGGCGCGCGGCCCCCGGATCGGAACTCGAAACCTGTTACATGGTATGAACAAGAAAAGTAACGCATACCCAGCCTGCCGCGCCCCACGCATCATGTTCTACAGCCACGATACGTTCGGGCTTGGGCATCTGCGGCGCTCACGCGCGCTTGCATCCGCCATCACCGCATCCGACAGTCAGGCTTCGGCCTTGATCCTGACCGGCTCACCGGTGGCCGGGCGATTTACCTTCCCTCGCCGCGTCGACCACGTGCGCCTGCCCGGCGTTACCAAGCTTGCCGACGGGTCCTATGCGTCGCAAACCATCGGCATGGGCATCGACGACGTGACCGAGCTGCGCTCCAGCCTGATCCGGACCGCCGTCAAACAGTATCAGCCCGACGTTCTGGTCGTCGACAAGGAACCCACCGGGTTTCGCGGTGAACTGCTGCCCACACTCGGCATGCTACAACAGCAGGGAACCGCAAAAATGGTTCTCGGCCTGCGCGATGTCCTGGACGAACCCGCCGTTCTGGCCGCCGAATGGGCGCGCAAGGAAGCCGTCGAGGCCACCGAGACATACTATGACGAGATCTGGGTCTACGGGCTCCGGTCGATTTATGACCCTACTGCAGGCCTGCCGCTGAGCGCGCGCGCGCAATCGCGCATGCACTGGACAGGCTATCTGCGCCGCGATCTCGGTCCGATCGGCCCGCCCCCGCCGCAACCCTACATCCTGATCACGCCCGGCGGCGGCGGCGATGGCCGGGCGATGGTCGATCTCGTCCTGTCCGCCTATGAAAAGGACACCACGCTCGAACCCCGCGCGATACTCGTCTATGGCCCGTTCCTGTCGGGCGAATTGCGGGCCGAGTTCGAAGCGCGGGTTGCCCGGCTGAACGGGCGCGTGACCGCCGTCGGCTTCGAATCCCAGATCGAAACGCTGTTTGCCGGTGCAGCCGGCGTTGTCTGCATGGGGGGCTACAACACCTTTTGCGAGGTTCTGTCCTTTGACAAGCGCGCCGTTATCGTGCCGCGCACCGTGCCCCGTCTTGAACAATGGATTCGCGCCTCGCGGGCCGAAGAACTGGGGCTCGTTCAGATGCTGGACGAAAGCCGCGACGGCCTGTCCGCCGCGTCGATGGTCAACGCCATCCGGAATCTGCCATCCCTGCCGTTACCCTCCGAGGCCATCGGTGACGGGCTGCTTGACGGGCTCGACTATGTCACGCACCGCGTGAATGTGATGCTGGGCCGAGTCAGGGAACGAGCCACGGGATGACCGGCCCACAGCCCAAATTGGCGGTGCTGGTCAAAGGCTGGCCCCGCCTTTCGGAAACGTTCATCGCTCAGGAACTGGTCGCGCTGGAACAGGCCGGACACCAGTTTGCCATCTGGTCGCTTCGCCACCCCACTGACATCAAACGTCACCCACTGCACGAAGCCCTCAAGGCCCCGGTCCACTACCTGCCCGAATACCTCTACGAAGAGCCTGAGCGCGTGTGGAAAGCCCGCGCGATCGCCCAACGATTGCCCGGCTATGCGACGGCATATGAAATCTGGCGCAAGGATCTGGTTCGTGATCCGACTCATAACCGCATACGCCGCTTCGGGCAGGCCTGTGTTCTGGCCGCCGAACTATCCCCGGGAACCGGGGCGCTTTATGCGCATTTTCTGCACACGCCCTCTTCGGTTGCACGATATGCCGCGATCATGCGCGATATCCCGTGGAGCTTTTCCGCGCATGCCAAGGATATCTGGACCTCGCCGGATTGGGAAAAGCGCGAAAAACTCCATGCCGACAGCTTTGGGGCCACCTTCGGCGCCACCTGCACGGGAATCGGCGCCCGACACCTGCGCGGTCTGGCCGACGATCCGGGGCGGGTCGATCTGATCTATCACGGGCTTGACCTGTCGCGGTTCCCCGCCCCCCCGACGCGCCAAGAGCGCGCACCCGATGCCCCGTTCACGATGCTGTCGGTCGGCCGCCTGGTCGAGAAAAAGGGGTTTGACCGCCTGATTACCGCCCTTTCCCTGTTGCCCGATACGCTCGACTGGCGCTGGGTCCATATCGGCGGCGGCGGATCAAGTGAGAAATTCAAGCGCCGCGCCAGAGAACTGGACTTGACCGGCCGCATCGACTGGCGCGGGGCCTGCAACCAGCCCGAAGTCATCGAAGCGATGCGGCAGGCCGATCTGTTCGTGCTGCCCAGCCGGATCGCTGCGGATGGCGACCGCGACGGCCTGCCCAACGTGCTGATGGAGGCGGCATCGCAACTGCTGCCCATTCTGGCCACACCCGTGTCCGCCATTCCGGAATTCATCGTTTCCGGCACACACGGCACCCTGTCCGACGACGCCCCCGAAGCGCTGGCCGCGGCGATGGTGTCACTTGCCTCAGAGCCGCAAAAGGCGGCCCATATGGCACAGGCCGCCCGCGCCCGGCTGGTGGCCGAGTTCGGGATGGCCCCCGGTATCGCGCGCCTGTCCCGGCGTCTGCACACCCTCTGCGGGACCGTACCGGCATGACCCATGTCGCGTTCTATGCCCCCTTGAAATCTCCCAACAGCCCGGTGCCCTCCGGAGACCGGGCAATGGCCCGCAATCTGATGGCGGCCATCGGCGCAAACGGTGCCCGGGTCGAGCTGGTGTCCGAGCTGAAAATTCATGACAAGCACGGCAACGCAATGGTCCAGCACGAGCTGCGTCAGGCCGCCAAACTCGAATCCCTTCGCCTCGCGCAAACCCTGCCCCCCGAGGTCTCCCTCTGGGTGACCTATCACAACTACTACAAGTCCCCCGATCTCATCGGACCCGAAGTATGTCGCGCGCGCAACATCCCCTATGTGCAGCTGGAAAGCACACGGGCCAATAAACGACTGACCGGACCATGGTCGGAATTCGCCAAGGCCGCGCATGACGCCTGCGACGCGGCGCGGATCATATTCTATCACACCGAAAACGACCATTTTGCACTGAACCGGGACCGGATCGCCGGGCAAGATCTGGTGTCGCTGCCGCCTTTTCTGCCCTACGCCGCCGCCCCCCCGAGATCGGATTGTGTGGGGCCGATGTTGGCCACCGGAATGATGCGCCATGGTGACAAGCTGCACTCCTACGAACTCATTGCGCAAACACTTTCCCTGCTGCAAGGCGACTGGCAGCTGCACATCGCAGGCGACGGTCCGACCCGGCCCGAGGTCGAAGCGCTGATGGCGCCATTCGAGGGGCGGGTGCGGTTTCTGGGCCAGCTGGACAGGGCCGCCATGCAAGCCGCCTACTCAAATGCTTCACTATTTTTCTGGCCCGGCGTGAACGAAGCCTATGGCATGGTCTACCTCGAAGCGCAGGCTGCGGCTCTGCCCGTGGTGGCGCAGGATCGCCCCGGTGTACGGGACGTGCTGCTGCCCGGTGAATACCCGACGATCGAAGGCGGCCCGAAAGCACTGGTGCGCGCGCTTGAAACCCTTCTTCGCAATGCCGACCTGCGGCGCGAGACAGGCGCCAAGTCCCGCGCCCATGTCCAAGCCCACCACCTGATGCCCGCCGCCACGGAAACCTTCTGGTCCGCCGTCCGGCCCTTGTTGGGGGCGCAGGGATGACGCGCCTAGCCCTCCTCCGCCACGGCCATACCGAATGGAACCGCGCGGGTCGCATTCAAGGCCGCAGCGACATCCCGCTCGACGCTCAGGCGCGGCAGGAACTGGCCGGGTACCGCCTGCCCGAAGAGTGGGCAGAGGCGGATCTGTGGTCCAGCCCTCTGTCGCGCGCCCGCGAAACCGCAAGCATCGTTTCAGGAAAGGAACCGCGCCTCGCCCCCGAACTGATCGAAATGAACTGGGGCGCGTTCGAAGGCAAACGCGGCGCCGACCTGATAGCCGACCCACAAAGCGGCTATCGCCATATCGAGGAGTGGAGCTGGGATTTCCGCCCGCCCTCCGGCGAAAGCCCCGCCGAGGTCGGCGATCGTCTGCAACCCTGGCTGGCGCGCCTCACCGGCGACACCGTTGCGGTCTGTCATATTGGCATCATGCGTGTGATTCTGGCGCGTGCGTGGGGCTGGAACTTTCGCGGTCCCGCCCCCTTCAAGATCAAGCGCAACCGTCTTTTTATCGTTCATCTGGGCGATATGCGGCCCGAGCCGGAACCGGTCCGCCTGCTGCAAGCCGGAGGCGCAGCATGAAAGTGATGATCGCCGTTACCCATCTTCTGGGTACCGGGCACCTGAGCCGTGCGCTTACCCTCGGTCATGCTTTTCGCAAGGCAAACCATAAGGTCTTTGTCGTCTCCGGCGGGATGCCCGCGCCGCAACTCGACAGTGCCGGGCTGGACCTGTTCAATCTGCCGCCACTGCGGTCGGACGGGACGGACTTCACCCGCCTTCTGACCGAAGTCGGAACGCGCGCCGACGAAAGCTATTTGAAGGCCCGCATTCAGGCGCTGATGGCCGCCGTCAGCCGCTTTGCCCCCGACATCCTGATCACCGAACTTTATCCCTTTGGCCGCAGGTCGCTGGCGCCGGAGTTCGAGGCGTTATTGCAAACCGCGAATGAACTCTCGCCGCGTCCCGCCATCCTCGCCTCGATCCGGGACATCCTGGCGCCACCGTCCAAACCCTCAAAGGCAGAACGCGCCGATGCGGTGATTCAACGTTACTACGACGGTGTACTGGTCCACTCCGATCTCCGATCCACCCGGCTGGAGGCCAGTTGGCCCGTGTCCAAAGCTTTGTCCCAACGCCTGCACTACACAGGCTACGTCGCTCCGGCCCCGGCGAAGCAGCACCCGCAAACGGCGGGCGCAGGCGAAATCATTGTCAGCGCGGGCGGCGGCCCGGTCGGGCAGCCGATCTTTCAGGCCGCCATCGAGGCCGCCCGAAAGATGACCAACAGGCGCTGGCGCCTGTTGGTTGGTGGGCGCGATACAGGCCAGAGGATTGCCGATCTTGAAGCATTGGCAGGCGAAATACCAATCCTGATCGAACCTGCCCGACCCGATTTCCGCCAGATGCTGTGCCACGCCGCGGCATCGGTCAGCATGTGCGGCTACAACACCACACTCGATGTCCTGCAATGCGGCGTGCCCGCGGTTTTCATCCCCTTCGACGACGGCAAGGAAGTCGAACAGGGGCTGCGCGCGCAAAGCCTGTCACATCTGCCCGCAGTCGAGGTGATCAAAAGCACCGCCCTGTCCGGCGACCTGCTGGCCAGCTCGGTCGAAAAGGTGATCGCCTCCGGCCCCCGCCCCGATCTCGGCTTGTCCTTCGATGGCGCTGCGCGCACTGTCGCCATCGCCGAAGATCTGGCAAAGGTGACACGATGACCCCGGATTGGACACCTCTGGATAGCGAATTTGCCCGCTGGCACGGCGACGGCCTGACCCTGCCGCTGTGGTGGCGCGATGACGACGCCACCGCGCCCAACCCGCAACTGGACCGGCTTGCAGATCTGTCGGCTCAATATGGCCTGCCGGTACATCTGGCCGTCATCCCCCATACGGCGCAAGACACTTTGGCATCCGCCCTTGCCGAGCAACCGGCGCTGATCCCGGTCGTGCACGGCTGGGCGCACAAAAACCACGCCCCGCAGACCGAAAAGAAGGCCGAGTTCCGCCTGCACCGCCCAACCTCGGACATCGTTGCGGATGCAGAACGCGGGCTGACCCGATTGCGCACGCTCTTCGGCCCGGCCCTGATGCCGATGTTCGTGCCGCCCTGGAACCGCATCGCGCCCCAGGTCGTCAAACAGCTTCCCGCACTGGGATACTGCTTTCTGTCCACGTCCACCCCGCGCACGGCCACACATCCCGCGCCGGGACTGGAGCAGGTCAACACCCATCTCGACCCGATCGACTGGCACGGGACACGCAGCCTGGCCGATCCCGACACGCTGATCGCCCATCTTGTGAGTCTGCTTCAGGCCCGGCGAAGGGGGGCTGTGGACAATACCGAACCCTTCGGCCTGTTGACCCACCACCTCGTGCATGATCAAGACATCTGGGCCTTTACCCAGGGCCTGATCGAACGCCTGATGCAGGGACCGGTCCGGATCTGGACCGCGCCACGCGACTGAAACGCCAAGGAGACCTTGATGAGCCGACTGGATTCCATGCTGCGCCGCCTGACCGCCCAGCGCGACGGGCTGAACTGGGCCGCAGGGCAGATCCGCGATCTTGAGGGCGACGTTCTGGACATGGGGCTGGGGAACGGGCGCACCTATGATCACCTGCGCGAAATTCTGCCCGACCGCCGGATCTGGGTGATGGACCGGGTGCTGCAGTGCCACCCCTCCTGCGTGCCGCCGGAACAGGATTTCCTGCAGGGCGAGGCCGAACCGATGCTGCAGCGCCTCGTCACCGAAGGTCGGCGGATCGCGTTGGCCCATTACGATTTCGGCATGGGCATCAAACAGGACGACGTGGCCGAGGCCGCCCGCCTCAGCCCACTGATCGCGCAAGTGATGGTCCCCGGCGGCCTGCTGATCTCGGGGCAACCTCTGGTCGGGTTCGACCAGATCACAGGCCCCGCGACCATCGCACCGGGCAGGTATATGTTCTATCGCACCTGACAAGGACGCGGCATGACATTCAGTCGCTACGCAATCTACTACCTGCCACCCTCGGGCGAGGAATGGTCCAGCGCCGCCACCGCCTGGCTCGGCCGGGACATCACGAGCGGAGCGCATGTCGCACATCCGTACCTGGACGGCATCGATATCGCCGACATCACAGAAACTCCGCGTAAATACGGGCTTCACGCGACGCTGAAACCCCCGTTTCGACTGGCGTCACCCCACAGCACATCCGAGTTGAAGGAGGCTTGCGCCCATTTCGCGGCAACCCGACCCACGGTCAGTGCACAAGGGTTGGAACTTGTGCGGATGGGCCGCTTTCTGGCCCTGTGCCCGGTTGGGGACACCGCTGATCTGAACGCTCTCGCCGCTGCCTGCGTGCGCGACCTCGACCGCTTTCGCGCGCCCCTTGACGGAGCCGAACGCCAAAGGCGCGGCGAAGGCCTAAAACCCGCGCTGCAAGCAAACCTCGAAACCTGGGGCTATCCGTATGTAATGGGCGCATTCCGGTTTCATATCACACTCACGGGGAAACTGCCCAAGGCGCTGCTCTCTCCGGTTCAGGCCGAATTGCAAAGCCGGATCGGGTCGGTGCTGCCCAGCCCATTCCGCCTCCGGGACATCGCTCTGGTCGGCGAGACCGAGGACGGGTTGTTTCGCCTGATCAAACGCTTTCCCCTCTCAGGCTGAGTGCAGACGTTTCCCGCCTGACGCCATCATATCCGGCTGATGCGCAACAGGATCGCGCCCGACAATGTCAGCGCCGTCGACAGCACTTTCTTCAGGTCCAGCTTTTCGTTCAGGAACGTCACCCCCAGAACCAGCGCAAAGATGATCGATGTCTCACGCAGCGCCGTTACCAATGCAATCGGCGCCTGCGTGAAGGCCCAGACCACCAGAACGTAGGCCGTGAACGAAGCCGCCCCGCCAAAGGCGGCCAGGCGCCAGATTTTGCGCGCACGCCTCAGAAGACCGGGCCGCGCCACGCGGGCGACCACCGCAAACCCGACCGCATTCGCCACTGTCAGGGTACCGAAAAAGCCCAGCGCAGTGCCCGCAATCCGCGCGCCCTGCCCGTCGACAATGGAATACGAGGCGATGAACAACCCGGTGACCAGCGCCAGCCCTGCAGCCCGCATGTTGAAATTTCCGTCCTGCCGCCGCACCAGCGCGATCGAGGCGATACCGATCGAAATCATCGCCATCGCGGCAAGCTCGGCCTGGCTGAAAACCGCTCCGAAAAACAACGCCGTTCCCAGCGCCACCAGCAGCGGCGACGCCCCGCGGGCAATCGGATAGACCTGTGTCAGATCACCGATCTTGTAGGCCTGGATCAGAAACAACTGATACCCCAGATGCAATGCCACCCCGGCCAGCAGATAAGGCCAGCAGCTCCAGTCGATGGGCGCGGCAAAGGGCAGCAGCAACAGGCCGAACGCCCCCTGCCCCATGACCACCGCCGCCATGCTGGCGGTCTTGTCCGCTCCCCCCTTGACCAGCGCGTTCCATGTCGCATGCAGCAGCGCCGCCAGCAGGACCACCGCAAAAACAAATCCGGTCATGCTCCGGCCTCCCTCCCCTTGGCATACCGTTGCAGCCGCTCCTGCAACGTGCCGGTGTGCAATTCGAACAGATGATTGTCCGGCCCGTGGAAATACAGCGACCGCCCCTCGCCCTCGACACGGGGGCGCGGCGGGCGCAGGTCCAGCCCCAGCGCCTCGATCCGCCTGCGGCGTTCCTCGAACTGGTCCTCGGCAATGGCAAAGGCCACGTGGTTATAGCTGCGCTCGGGCAACGGATCGCCCTTCATGATCGCGACCCAGACGTCCCCGATCAGAAAAAACCGCTCTTCTGCCAGTGAAAACTGCGCCACGCCGCTGTCATAGACGCAGCGCGCCTCGAACACCGTTTCCAGAATTTCCTGCATCCGGTCGAGGTCGGACACGATGAATGTCACATGCGACAGCCCGCTGCTCATTCAATGTAATCCATCTGACTCACACCTCCTGCCGGCCTCGCGAAACCACGGCGATGATCCATCCTTACTCTTGCCGCAGGCCCCACGCAATCGCGTCGCGGTCGGTGATTTCGGACAAGGTCTATCCCTCGCGCCTGATCGCTTGTATATGCGCTGCGACTCTTACCACTCACGAGGTCTCCGATGAGCTTTGACCGCAAGATCAAGATCGCCCCGTCGATCCTCTCCGCCGATTTCGCCAATTTCGGACAGGAAATTCAGGCTATCGAGGCGCAGGGGGCCGATTGGGTCCACGTCGACGTGATGGACGGCCATTTCGTTCCGAACCTGACTTTCGGCCCACCCGCGGTCAAGGCGTTCCGCCCGCATGTGAAAACAGTGATGGATGTGCACCTGATGATCTCACCGGTCGATCCTTACATCCAGGCCTATGCCGATGCCGGGGCAGACGTGCTGACCGCCCATGTCGAGGCCGGGCCGCACACCCACCGCACCCTCCAGGCCATCCGTGGCGCAGGCATGAAAGCGGGCGTGGCGCTGAACCCGGGCACCCCGGCAGACGCGGTCGAACACCTGCTGGATCTCACCGATCTGATCTGCGTAATGACCGTAAATCCCGGCTTCGGCGGGCAGAAATTCATCGACATGACGACCAAGATCCGCCGCCTGCGAGAAATGATCGGCGACCGCCCGGTTCATATCGAGATAGACGGCGGCGTCGACCCGAAGACCGCACCGCTGGTGGCACAGGCCGGGGCCGACGTTCTGGTCGCCGGATCGGCGGTGTTCAAGGGCGGCTCGGTTTCGGCCCCTGAGGTCTACGGCACCAACATCCGCGCCATCCGCGCGGCCGCCGAGGGCGTCGGGGCCTAATTCGAAGGATCACGGGAACCCGGAGCGCTCCCGCACGTCGCAGTCCCTCTTGCGAGAAATGTCATCCCGTGAGGCCGGGCGCCGAGCCGAGGCGGGGACGTCTGGCAATTCTACCCCAAGCGTCAAGCAGTCCTGACCGGAATTCGCCCAAGCGGACGAAGGAGAGGCGTGCAGGTACCGCGTGTTCGAACGCAGAAAGTCGCTACCTGTCTTCACGTCTTCAGTGCCGACAGTTCGCCAGCCCACAGGAGTCCCCGAACCGGTCATTGGCGGACACGAGCCGCCGCCGTTTCCGTTACCGTCATTCACTGCGCCGGAACTGGACTGGAAAGATGCGGACAAGCCTGTCGTTCGCTGGATTCGCGCCAATGGTTGCGTCGACGAACTCAACCCAATGAATGCCATAAAAGAACTGGTTCCTGCACGCGACCAATCTCGACAGCGATGTCTCGTTTCTCACTTTTTGAGCTTAACTCCTGCCGGAACTGCTGAGAAATCGGTTACATCTGTGCCCCGCAAACTAAGATGACGAAGAGGCAATTGGCTCAGCGGGGCAATATCGGTCACTTGCGTACGGCTAAGCTCCAAGCCAGACAAGCTCTTCAAACCTGCAAGAGCGCTGATATCTGACACTGGTGTGCGGTCCAGCCAAAGAACACCGAGTTTGCTCATGTTTCGCAAAGCACCGAGATCAGACACTTGCGTATCTCGAAGTTGAAGTACGGTCAAACCCGTCAGACTTGAAAGTGGGCTGATATCGGACAGCTCTTTATTGTAGCTTAAAATCAAAAGTTTGAGGTCTTCCAGCCCTGAAAGCGGGCGCAAATCTTCGATATCGTTGGTAGACAGATCGAGATGCGTCAGTGAACGAAGTGGCGCAACGAATTCGATATCATGCAGCACTGTGCGACCGAGCGTGCCGGAGATTTCGAGCCACTTCAGTTGGTCAAGCTCAGCAAGTGAAGAGAATTCCGTGTTTTCCGCGAGTTCGAAAGTCGCGCGCTCAAGCCGGGTGAGATCGCTCAGATTTTGTTGTCCGGTGATCGCATCTGCCTTGACATACAATACCCGCAATGCGGGCATGTTGGACAACGCGCCTAGGTCGATTGTGCGGCGTGGGGCATAGATTCTGAGTTCTGCCAGTTCCGGCAGCTCGGTTGTCAATTGGTCCAAAGCAACCGCCGCATCGGCTGCCAGGTCAAGGCGAAGTAAACCTTTCATGTCCTGAAGCGGCGTTAGATCGACCGGACCAACGCGAAAAAGCTCAAGACTATGTACGCTTCCTGCGCTCGAAAGCGGCGCAAGATCGTAGGGTTTTTCAGGGTTGTCGTCTGAGACAATCCTGAGGTTGGCGACACCATCCGACAGCGCCGAATTCAATTCAGATGGTCCGATTTTTCGTTTTGGCCCCGACAAGGGACGGCACGTTTCCTCAACGAGGGCGCCGACGCCAAAGTGATCCACGCAAAGCTCGTCGACTTCAGTTTCTTGAGCAAAAACAGGCGTGGTCGAAACGATCATCCCGACAATATATCCAATGAATTTTCGCTTCATGTTGCGTTTCCATCCCACGGCCGAAGTTCACGTTGTGGATGGTTTGCCAACTGATCTTGTTGCCATTGTAGCATCCGTTCAGATGAGTTGCAGAGCGGCGTAGGGTCAAGCTCAAGTCGGCTTGGCAGCATCCGTCACTTTGGCCTCAGCTCAGTCGATCCGCGAAGACGTCCAGCAGTTTGTATTTGAGGATCTTTCCGGTCGGGGCCGCCGGCAGGGCCTCCGTGATGACGATCTGAGACGGACACTTGTATCCCGCCAGTCGGCCTGCCGCGAAAGTCAGCAATTCTTCCGATGTCGGGGCATCCCCTGGCGCGACCTGTACAAAGGCCACCACCATTTCGTCGCCCTCCACGACGCGGCCCACCACGGCGGACTGGATAACCCTGGGGTGATCGTTCAGCGCCGCCTCGACCTCGGGTGGATAGACGTTGAACCCGCCATGAATGATCAGCTCCTTGCACCGTCCCACTATGTGCAGGTGCCCCCGGTCGTCGAGAACCCCCAGATCGCCCGTCCGCAGCCACCCATCCTCCAGCACAGCCTCTGTTGCCTCGGGATTGCGAAAATATCCCTTCATCACATTTGGTCCGCGCGTCAGAACTTCGCCCACACCGTCTCTGGCGCCTGCAACGGCTTCGTCCAGCCGCACCTCGATCCCGGCCAGCGGCGGGCCGACCGAGATATCCGGGTCGCCGATTTCGTTACGCGAGGCACACACCGCCGCCGTGCTTTCGGTCAACCCATAGCCGTTCTGGATCGCAACCCCGTAAAACGCCTCGGCCTTGCGCTTCCACGCCGGGTCCAGAGGAGCCGCACCGGACGAGACATATTGCAGCGTGTTGCGGGGCAGATGGTCGAAACCCTGTTCCTTTGCATATTGCATCAGCAACGCATGCATCTGCGGTACGGCGGAAAACTGTGTGATCCCCGAATTGAGCACCTCATAGGTCCGGGCCGCCGTGAACCGCGCCTCCAGCCGCACCAACGCCCCGGCCAGAGTCGCCGCAGTGACCACCGAGGCCAGACCAAATACATGCGTCAAAGGCAGCACACCATAAACAATGTCCCTTTCGGTCATGCCCCGAAACCGGGCCGCCGTCCGACCGGCAAACATCAGGTTGTCATGGGTCAGCATCACGCCTTTTGGCACGCCGGTGGTACCGGTCGTGAACAGCATGGTCGCCACGCCCTCAAGCTCCGCATCGGGCTGGCCTGGGAACTGGTTTGTCACGTGCAGGGTCCCGAACGCCCCTGTCACCGCCTGCGCCCCCAATCGGTTGGCGTGGCTCATCGCGTCCGGGGACGCCGCCGAAGTCATGAGCGTGACGGCCGGGCGCGCATGCTCCACCACCCGCAGCACTTCCGAATCGGTCTGCCGCGCATTGATCGGGACCGCACAGGCCCCGACCCGTGAACAGGCAAACAACGCCGCCACCGCCGCGCAACAGTTTTCGGCCAGGATCATCACCCGGTCGTTGGGCCTGACCTTGCGATCCTTCAGCAACTCCGCCGCATCGGCGATGGCGTCATCCAGCTGCCGATAGGTCCAGAACGCGCTGCCACTATCTTCGAACGCGGGGGCGTCCGGGCGCTGCTTCGCCTGCGCGTCGGGAAAATCGTGCCATTTTTCCATCGCTGTCTGCCCCCTTCGGCAATGCGCTCACCGTCACTTGGCCAGCGCGTGACGCTTGAACACCCCCTGCGCGGTTGCGATCAGTTGCCCATCCTCGCAACGCAACTCGCCATTGACATAGGCCAGCTTGCGCCCACCCCCCGCAGGCCGCCCAACCGCCGTCACCCGCCCATGGTTCACGGCTGCGACATAGCTGGTGTTCAACGAAATGGTCAGCACCATCGGATGCTCCGCCCGGTCGAACCAGGCCGAGGCCGTGTTGCCGCAGGCCACGTCCAGCAGCATGGCGATGATCCCGCCATGCAGGACGTTCTGACTGTTCAGGTGGTCAGGCCGGATATCCAGATGGCACCGCGCATGACCTTCCGCATCGCTCAGATCAATCTCGAACCCGATTGCGTTCTGGCATCCCGAACGCCTGACGTTCGGGCGCCCTCCGTCATGCCGCGCTGAGTGCAATGAATCGCTCCAGATGATAATCCTCGTCGCCAAACCGGTGATCGGCCATGACAATACGCTTGGCGATATGGGCCAGCTCGTATTCCTGCGTCATCGCGATGCCCCCGTGCATCTGGATGGTCTCTTCGGCCACCAGCCGCCCGACACGGGAAATCAGATTGCGCGCGGCGGCAACCTGGCGGTCGCGATCTTCGGCCTCCAGATGCCCCGCCGCATTGATGACGGCCGAGCGCGCCTGCTCCAGCTCGATCAGCATGTCGGCAAAGCGATGCTGCAACGCCTGAAACGTCCCGATGGGTCGGCCGAACTGGTGCCGCGTCAACAGATATTGCCGCGTCAGATCTACAGCCGTTTCCATCGCGCCCAGCGTTTCAGCAGCCAGTGCCACATTGGCCGAGGCCACGGCCCGCACCAGCGGCGCCCACCCCTGCCCCGCGGCGCCCAGACGCGCTGTCCGCGGCAGACGCACATCGTCCAGCGTCACATCGGCGGCGCGACCACCCGCGAACATCGGGTAGCCGGTCAGGCTCAAACCCTTGGTCCCGGCGGGCACCAGGAACAACGATATCCCGTCCAGATCGAAGAACCCACCGCTTTCGCGTGCGGAAACGATCATATACCCGGCAGCCTCGGCATTGATCGCGACGGCCTTGCGGCCACTGAGAACCACATCGTCACCATCCTCCCGGGCCAAGGTCTCGACCCGGCTCAGATCATAGCGGCTGGACGGTTCGCCATGTGCCAAAGCCAGATGCAGCCCGCCCGCGATGACATCCCTCAACAGCGCCTTCTGTTCGTCGCTGCCCAGCGCCGCGATCAGCCCGCCACCCAGCAGGGCGGTATCCAGCACCGGCTCGACCACCCCGGCGCGGCCCAGCTCTTCGAACACGGTAGCGATATCAAATCCAGCACCGCCAAAGCCGCCCTCTGCCTCGGAAAACAGCGCGCCGATCACGCCCAGTTCCGCCAGTCCGGCCCAGACCTCCGCGCTCATACCTGCGTCGCTGTCAATGATCCGGTTGCGGGTGGCAGTGGTGTACTTGTCCGACAGATACCGCCGCATCGTCTCCTGCAGCATCCGCCGTTCTTGTGTCAGGTCGAAATCCATGACGCTCAGCCCCCCATCTTGACCTTGGCGATGATCCCGCGCTGTATCTCGTTCGAGCCGCCAAAGATCGACAGCTTGCGGTTGTTGAAATACTGCGCCGCCACCGGCCCGGCATAATCCGGCCCCACGGGATCGTTGGCACCCGCCACCGCCTCCGACGGGAAGGGCATCGCATATGGCCCCACCGCGCGGCGGGTCAGGTCATTGATCTCCTGACGGATGACCGTCCCTTTCACCTTAAGCATCGAGCTTTCGACCCCCGGTGCCTGCCCTGCAGCCGCCCGGCTGATGATCCGCATATTGGTCGTCGCCATCGCCATCAGGTCGATCTCGACCCGCGCCAGCCGGGCGGCAAAATGCGGATTTTCGATCAGCGGACGCCCGCCCGCACATTCCTGACGCGCGATGCGCTTGACCGCATCCAGCCCCGCCTGACTGAAACCCACGCCCGCGATATTGGTGCGCTCATGCGTCAGCAGGTACTTGGCATAGGTCCAGCCCTTGTTCTCTTCCCCCACAAGGTTTCCCACCGGCACCCGGACATCATCGAAAAACACTTCGTTCACTTCCGGAGACCCATCCAGCAGCACGATGGGCCGCACCTCGATCCCCGGCGTCGCCATGTCGATCAGCAGGAACGAGATCCCCTCCTGTTGCTTGGCCTCGGGATCGGTGCGCACAAGGCAGAAGATCCAGTTGGCATATTGCCCAAGCGTCGTCCAGGTTTTCTGCCCGTTGACCACGTAATGATCGCCGTCGCGCACCGCGCGGGTCTTGAGCGAGGCCAGATCCGACCCCGCCCCCGGCTCGGAATACCCCTGACACCACCAATGCTCACCATTCAGGATACGCGGCAGGAAATAGTCCTGCTGCGCCTTCGATCCGAATTTCTGCAGCACCGGCCCCAGCATCGACAGACCAAAGGGCACGATGCGCGGCGCATAGGCTGCTGCGCATTCTTCCTCGAAAACATGGCGTTGCACCGCGTTCCATTCCGCTCCGCCAAATTCCACGGGCCAGTTGAAGTTCAGCCACCCCTTCTCGTTCAGCGTCGCATGCCACCAGTCATGACCTTCCTTGCCCAGGCTCTTTCCCGCACGCACCTTGGCCGAAATTTCTGGCGGCAACTTTTCGGCCAGAAAGGCGCGCACCTCGGCGCGAAAGGCCTGTTCCTCATCGGTATAGTTCAGATCCATCCCCGCTCTCCTCCTGCGACGCCCGTTCCGGCGATGCCGCCCGGCCCTCGGCGGGCCGCGCCGTTGCCGCTCCGCTTCAGAATATCTCGAACAACCCGGCCGCTCCCATGCCGCCGCCGATACACATGGTCACGACACCCAACTTGGCGCCGCGCCGCTTGCCTTCCAGCAGGATATGCCCGGTCATCCGCGCCCCGGTCATGCCAAAGGGGTGACCAATGGCGATCGAGCCCCCATTGACGTTGTATTTCTCGGGATCGATGCCCAGCCGGTCGCGGCTGTAAAGACACTGGCTGGCAAAGGCCTCGTTCAGCTCCCACAGGTCGATATCGTCGATCTTCAACCCGTGCCGTTCCAGCAGGCGCGGCACCGCAAAAACCGGGCCAATGCCCATCTCGTCGGGCTCACACCCCGCCACGGCAAACCCCTTGAAGGCGCCCAGGGGCTCCAGCCCGCGCCTCTCGGCTTCCCTGGCTTCCATCAGAACAACCGCCGCCGCCCCGTCGCTGAGCTGCGAGGCGTTGCCGGCGGTGATAAAGTTGCCCGGCCCCCGCACCGGTTCCAGGCTGGCCAACCCCTCCAGCGTCGTGTTGGGGCGGTTGCACTCGTCACGATCGACCGTGACCTCGCGCATGGACACCTCGCCGCTGTCCTTGTCCTTGACCGCCATCGTCGTGGTCATCGGCACGATCTCGTCGGCGAACTTGCCCGCGGCTTGCGCGGCGGCAATACGCTGCTGGCTTTGCAGGGAGTATTCGTCCTGATACTCGCGGCTGACGCCATAGCGATCCGCCACGATATCCGCGGTCTCGATCATCGCCATATAGATCGCGGGTTTGTGCTCGGCAATCCAGGCCTCGGGCACCGGGCGAATCTTGGGCTGCACCATCGAGATGCTTTCGACGCCGCCCGCCACCATCGGCCCCGAGCCGCCTTCGGTGATCGCCTGCGCCGCCAGCGCCACGGTCTGCAGCCCCGACGAACAGAACCGGTTCACTGTCATCCCCGAGGCCGTCACCGGCAGTCCTGCCCGGATCGCGATCTGCCGCGCGATGTTGTTGCCGGTCTCGCCTTCGGGAAAGCCGCAGCCGATGATGCAATCCTCGATTTCCGAACCCTCCAGCCCGGCGCGCCCGACAGCCGCCTCAACTGCATGACCACCCATCGTGGCGCCGTGGGTGATGTTGAACGACCCTCGAAAGGACTTGGCCAGCCCGGTCCGGGCGGTCGATACGATTACGGCTTGTTTCATCACTGAGCTTCCTTGTTCAGATCATCGAATGTGCGGCCCTCGGCCACCAGTTGTTCCAAAAGCGGCGCGGGTTGCCAGAAAAAGGCATCCTCTTGGGCATAGCGCCGGATATCGGCCAAAAGCCCGGGCAGCCCCTGCAGGTCGGCCCATTTCAACGGACCGCCGCGATAACGCGGGAAGCCATAACCATAGAGCAGCGTCACATCCACATCGAGCGGGCGGCGCGCAATGCCCTCGCCCACGACCTTGGCCGCCTCGTTGACCATCGCCGCCATGTAACGGCGGACAATCTCAGCGTCGCTGAACTCACGCGGGGTGATCCCCTGCGCGGCACGTTCCGCCTCGATCAGCGGCGGCACATCCGGGTTGGGCACGCCGCCCCGTATGCCGGCCTCGTAAACATAATATCCCTTGCCGGTCTTCTGCCCGAAATGCCCCGCCTCGCACAGCTTGTCGGCGTAGGAACTGTCACGCGCACGCGGGTCCATCCCCTCGGCCCGCTTGCGCTTGCGCACGGCCCAGCCGATGTCCAGCCCGGCCAGATCGGCCACCGCGAAGGGTCCCATGGCAAAGCCGAAATCGGTCAGCGCCTTGTCGATCTGATAGGGGCTGGCCCCGTCCAGGATCATATGATCGGCGCAGGCGCGATAGGTGCTCAGGATACGGTTGCCTATGAACCCGTCGCAAACACCCGCGCGCACCGACACCTTGCCCAGCCGCTTGCCCAGCGCAAATCCTGTTGCCGCCACGTCCCGAGCGGTCTTGTCGGCGACCACCACCTCCAACAGCTTCATGACATGGGCGGGAGAAAAGAAATGCAACCCGATCACATCGCCGGGCCGCTTCGTCATCGCTGCGATCTCGTTGATATCCAGATACGAGGTGTTCGAGGCCAGAACCGCCCCCTGCCTGCACACCGCATCAAGCCGGGTGAAGACCTGTTTCTTGACCTCCATCTCCTCGAAAACCGCCTCGATCACCAGATCGACATTGCTCAAAGCGTCGTAATCCGTCGCCAGCGTCAAAGCGTCCTGCAACAGGTGATCGAACTTCTCCTGGCTCAGCTTGCCCCGCTTCAGCGCGCCCGAAAGATTGGCCTCGATACGGCCCTTGGCGGCATGGGCGGCCTCTGCCGACATCTCCAGCATCACCACCGGCAGGCCCGACAGCAGCGCCGCTGTGGCGATCCCCGCCCCCATGGTGCCGCCGCCGATCACGCCGATCTCGTGCAACATGCGCGGCTCGACCCCCTTGAGCTCCGGCAGCTTGCCCACCGCGCGCTCGGCAAAAAAGGCGTGGATCAGCCCCTCGCGCTGGTCCGAGTTCATCAGCTCGCTGAACAACTCACGTTCCCGCTTCATGCCCGCCTCGAAACTGTCCGCCTCACAGGCCGCCTGAACCGCCCGCACCGCAGTGGCCGGGGACAGCTGCCCGCGCCCCTTCTTCAGGACCTGCTGGTAAACCGCATCGAAATCGACCGGCGATGGTGCCGGCATGTCACACACCGCGCGGCGCGGCGCGCCGGCATCCAGCAATGCCTGTGCATAGGCCAGCCCGACCTCACGCGGGTCTCCGTCCTCGACCTTGTCGATCACCCCCAGTTGCAGCGCCTCGGTCGCGGGGACATGCCGGCCCGTCGTGATCATGTCCAGGGCCGCTTCGACCCCCGCCACACGCGGCAGGCGCTGGGTGCCGCCCGCGCCGGGCAATATGCCCAGATGCACTTCGGGCAAGCCCACCTTGGCCGAGGGAACGGCAATCCGGTAATGGGTCGACAGCGCCACCTCCAGCCCGCCGCCCAGCGCCGTACCGTGGATCGCGGACACCACCAACAAGGGCGATGACTCGATCCGCGCGCACAGCTCGGGCAACCACGGGTCCTGCGGCGGCTTGCCGAACTCGCGAATATCCGCCCCCGCAAAATAGGTGCGCCCCTTGCCATAAATCAGAACCGCCCTGGCCCCGTCTGACTCGGCACGTTCAATCCCGGCCAGAAGACCCCGGCGCACATCCACGCCCAGCGCGTTCACCGGCGGGTTGTCGGCCCCCAGAACCGCGATTTCCCCAACACGTTCGTATTCGACGGCCTCGGACATCCGGCCACTCCTCCTGTTGCCTGCCAACGATCCGGCGCAAGGACGGCAAAACCGTTGTGCGGGATAGGCAGGGGATCTCCATTTCGAAAAAGAGTGCGTCTTTGGCGATCCCGGATCAAGCCGCATTCCGGAAACCGACGCAGCGTCGAACCGGCCACGGTGCAACCGGCTGCACCTGGTGCCAAGACCCGGATTTTTCGCTGGCCCCCTTGCGATGCAGCCTGCATAGAAGGGGCAACAGACAGGTTCGGGACCAACAGGCATGCATCTGGCAATCTTGATGACCAACACGGATGAAAGCGATTTCGCGCAGGCGCATCCGAAAGACGGCGAGACGTTCGCACGTCTGGTCCATCTCGCCCGCCCGGACTGGACGGTCGAGGTCTTTTCGGTCAAGGACGGCATCTTTCCCGACGACATCACCCGGTTCGACGGGGCATTGATCACCGGCAGTCCCGCCTCGGTGCGCGATAGCGAGGATTGGGTCGGCAGGCTGCTCACACTGATCCGTGACATGCATGACCGACGCCAGCCCCTCTTTGGCGCCTGTTTCGGGCATCAGGCCATCGCGGTGGCTCTGGGCGGCAAGGTAGGGTTCAATCCCGCCGGCTGGGTCTATGGCGTGACCC
>NZ_JBXWSF010000038.1:0-36548 GCF_059613285.1 Ruegeria sp. BHSB058
ATTGTGGCAGGATGATGCGGCGCATGGTCAGGCCAAACTTGAAACCCAGCGAGCGCGACGCTTCCCATTGGCCCTTGGCAATGGATTGAATACCGGCCCGAAAGATCTCGGTCATGTAAGCGCCATAGCAAAGCGTCAGCGCCAGAATCCCCGCCGGGACCGCGTCGATCACATAGCCCAGCTGCGGAAGGCCCAGATAGATCAGATAGACCTGCATCAGCAGCGGCAGGCCCCGGAAGAATGAGGTGTAAAAGCTGGCAATCGCATAGGCAAACCCGTTCGAGGACAACTTTGCAACCGCCCCGATGATGGCCACAATCGAGGCCAGCGTGATCGAGATGGCCGAGACGTACAGTGTGGTGAACACACCCTGACTGACCATGAACCAGACTTTTGAACGGATGAACTCAAAGTTCAGATCAAAGCCGTAGAAAAAGGCCAGAAACAGGGCCAGCAATTGCAACCAGACCACGATCACCTGCAGGCGGAAATTGAGAAACCCGATTATAACAATGTTCAACACGAGCAGAATGCCCAGCACGAGGCCCGTGGCGAATCTTCCGTACAGCCCGGATTCTCCGGGCTCTCCAATCACCGGGCGCATCATCTCGCCAAAAACTGATCCGCTCGTGTCGATCAGGAAAAAGAATGCAACTGCAGCCGCCAGCATCACGGCAATCATCTTGGGTTTGTGGACAAGCGGATCGCTCACCACTGTATCTGCGTATAGCATTGGCCCGCCTTTACTGTCGGTCGGCCAGTTTGGGACAGGCCGACCGATTTCTGTTTTTATTTGGTGGAGGTGTAGTCGACCCCGTACCACTTTTCGCTCAACGCGGTCAGGGTACCATCCGATTGCATCTCAGCGACAATAGAGGTCAGCTTGTCGTTCAGATCCTGATCGCCCTTGTCGATGGCAATGGCCAGCGGTTCGTAGAATACCGGATCGCCCAATATCTTAAGCGGATAGTTGTTTTTGATTCCCTCAAGCAACGAAGGAAGCGATCCGACCATGCCATCAAGGCGAGTGCCGTCACCAAGCCGCAGATCGTCCATGACAGCAGTCGAATCCTTGTAGGACCGCAATTCACCCGGGGTGATCTGGTATTCGAAGCTTGGAACACCTTCCGCATCAATTGTCAGGTCGTGCTGGAGATAGAGTTCGAAAACGCTTGATGTTGTTGCACCCATCGTTTTGTCATTCAGGTCCGCCAGCGATCCGGCAGAGCTGTCTTGGTGCACAGCAACCGCCGCCGGAGTGTAGTAGTAGACAGCCGGAAAACTCAACACTTCGGAGCGCGCGCTTGTCGGGGTCATCGATCCAACAGAGACGTCCCAGCGACCGTTCCAGTTGCCGGCAGTAATGATGTCCCAGGCGGGGGTCACAAACTCGACATCGACACCAAGGCGCGAGGCGATCTCACGCGCGACGTCAACGTCGAACCCATCCATTTCGTTGTTGTCATTCAGAAAGCTCTGAGGGGCCCAGTTCGCGTCGGTCGCGACCATGATCTTGTTGTCGGACATGATGCGATCGAGCGCTTCTCCGGCAATACCTGTTCCTGCACTGACACTGAACGCGGCAACTGTCGCGGCGATGGTGAATACTCGTCTCGTTATTGTCATTTTGATCTTCCCTGGCTGGAAACGCATTGGGAAAATCTGCACGGAATTTCGTTTTTGCCTTAAGGAAATCTATTTGGCGTGTGTGAAATTTTTTCACCAACTGGTTGTCGACCGCCGCCCGTCTCTGCTGCGCCAATGAGCTCCGGCGACGCGCAAAACGTGAGATCCTCCAGCAGCCGTTTCAACTATGCCTATTGGTCAGAAACAAACACAAGCATCCAACAGTGTGAAAGTTTGTCTTGCCTTACCCAGGTTTCGTTCTTTTGAATGAAAGATCTGTTTGCCATCTATTAATTCACACCCAAAGTTGCTGCGTGATTTACGATTGGCCGATATCGTCACAGAACAGCATCACGGAATTTCATGCCTCTGCAGAATGTACTTTGCTGCGAGTGCGTGCAGCGAGAAAATCGAACTCAAAGGTTGGGTCTCTCCAGGAACCTTCGCCGCGATCTGCAGCAAGGGCAGGTCTGGGGTGGATCGACTTTCGCTGCGCGAGGTGTGAACTGGTAAGACGCGGACTAAGCAGACACTTGAGAAACCTTTTCCGGCAAGCGTGACAGAAAACGCCAAGCAATGTTAACTTATTGAGTAAATGGGGAGGGCATGCACGATGAGTTTCGTAGACACGATTGTTGTGGGGGCCGGTCAGGCGGGACTGGCGGCTAGCTTTGAACTCGGCAGAGTCGGCGTCGATCATATCGTGTTGGAAAAGGACCGGATCGGCGCCGGTTGGGCAAATCGCTGGGAGAACTTCTGTCTGGTTACGCCCAATTGGTCTGTTCAGCTTCCCGGCTTCCCCTACGATGGTGACGACCCA
Organism: Ruegeria sp. BHSB058; assembly: GCF_059613285.1. Lineage (NCBI taxonomy): Bacteria > Pseudomonadati > Pseudomonadota > Alphaproteobacteria > Rhodobacterales > Roseobacteraceae > Ruegeria > Ruegeria sp. BHSB058. The sequence continues at coordinate 2,447 of NZ_JBXWSF010000038.1, forward strand.
GACGGGTTCATGCCGCGCGACGAAATCGTTTCTTATCTGGAGCGTTATGCAGCTTCGTTCAACTGTCCTGCAAGGACCGGTGCCAATGTTACCGCTGTGCGGTCGGACGAAAATGGAGGTTTTGAACTCGACATTGACGGGAAGAGCGAATTTCGCGCCAGGAACCTTGTCGTTTCAACTGGTGCGTATCAACGTCCGTTCTATCCGCCGGGCAGCGAAACGCTCCCTGACCATCTGAATGTAATAGACAGCACGGGCTTCACCAGGGTTTCCGCATTGCCGGACGGGGACGTTTTGATCATCGGAAGCGGGCAGACTGGCTGTCAATTGGCGGAAGAGATTTTCGATGCCGGGCGAAATGTGGTCCTGGCCTGCGGGCGTGCGCCGTGGGGAGTTCGTCGAATCGGCGGTAAGGACATCATGTGGTGGCTCATTGAATCGGGATTTCTGGATGTCGACGCGACCACACTTCCGCCAGAAGCGAGGTTGTTTGCCAATATTCAAGCGTCAGGGCACGGTGGTGGCCACGATCTGCATTTCCGGACTCTTGCGGATAAGGGCATAAGGCTGGCCGGCCGTTTCCGGGGCGCTGAGAATGGCTTTGCGCGTTTCTCTCCAGATCTAGCCGAAAGCGTGAATTGGGGCGATGCGCGATACATGCAGTTGCGCGACCATTTCCAAAAATTTGCGGATGAAAACGATCTGGAATTTCCTGATCTGCCTGATCCTGAACCTTTCGAAGAGATGGGCGAGGCGTCTATCGATCTAAAACCTTTCGGAAGCGTCATTTTCACAGGTGGCTTCCGCCCGGACTACAGTTCCTGGCTGCCTTGGTCCGATGCGTTTGACGAGGCAGGTTTTCCTGTCCAGAGGGAAGGGGCGAGCACCGCCGTACCCGGCCTATTTTTTGTCGGGCTGCATTTCATGCGCACACGAAGATCTGCTTTGCTGTGCGGCGTTGGCGACGATGCCGAAATTGTTGCCGCACAGATTGCCAGTCGCTGAGTCCAGTACCTGATATTAGAACAGCAACGAATGTCTTGAATGGGCTCTCGCCCGGCTTTCGCCGCGCGCTACACGAATGGCTGCTGTCGGGAAACGGGCCAAACTTTGCAGAGTTGGCTTTTTGCGCATAACAGCCGCATTGGTCTGTCCATGCCGCACAAGCAGCAAAGGTCTGCTTGGTAGCGACTTTTAACTTGCCCAATAATCTGCACACGCAGCAGAGGGCAGCAAAGCCCCGCAAAGCTGAAGCCCGTCAATTGGTTTTGCGGGCGAAGCTTTCGAAGAATTTCTTGGGAAGTGAAACGCGTTTCAATTGCGGGCCGCTCCTGAACAGTCGGGAAATCGGGTTACTTGCAAAATCCATGCAAAGGGCACCCGATCGGGTGCCCTTCCAAGGTGTACAATTCGCACAAGACCCCTGTCAGAACCTGTACAATTCGGACAGTTCAGAGGCCCAGTTTGGCCGAGACCAGGTCGTTCACCGCCTTGGGGTTGGCCTTGCCGCCGGTGGCCTTCATCACCTGACCGACGAACCAGCCCGCCAGTTTCGGGTTCGATTTGGCCTTTTCGACCTGCGCCGGGTTGGCGGCGATGATCTCGTCCAGCGCGGCTTCGATGGCGCCGGTGTCGGTGACCTGTTTCATGCCACGTTTCTCAACGATTTCAACAGGATCGCCGCCTTCGGTATAGACGATTTCGAACAGGTCCTTGGCGATCTTGCCCGAGATTGCGTCCGACGAGATCAGGTCGATGATGCTGCCCAATTGCGCCGGGGAAACCGGGCTTTCGGTGATGTCGTGATCTTCCTTTTTCAGCCGTCCAAACAGCTCGTTGATCACCCAGTTCGCGGCCAGTTTTCCACTGCGACCCTTGGCAACTTCCTCGAAATACGCGGCCGATTCCACCTCGGCGGTCAGCACCGAAGCGTCATAGTCGGTAAGGCCGAAGTCATTGATGAAACGAGATTTTTTCTCGTCCGGCAGCTCTGGAAGACGGGCGGCGATGTCGTCCACCCAGGCTTGCTCGATCTCCAGCGGCAGCAGGTCGGGATCGGGGAAATAGCGATAGTCATGCGCCTCTTCCTTGGACCGCATCGACCGTGTTTCACCCTTGTCCGGATCGTAAAGCCGGGTTTCCTGATCGATGGTTCCACCGGCCTCGACGATGGCGATCTGACGGCGGGCTTCGACCTCAATCGCTTGCTGAATGAACCGCATCGAGTTCATGTTCTTGATTTCGCAGCGCGTGCCCAGATGCGAAAAATCCTGTGTTTCCTGATACTTCTCGTAGTCACCGGGACGGCAGATCGACACGTTCACGTCCGCCCGCAGGTTGCCGTTCTGCATGTTGCCGTCGCAGGTGCCCAGATAGCGCATGATCTGGCGCAGCTTTGCGATATAGGCGGCGGCCTCTTCCGGTCCGCGAATATCGGGGCGGCTGACGATCTCCATCAGGCAGACACCGGTCCGGTTCAGGTCGACAAAGGACATGTGCGGGTCCATGTCATGGATCGACTTGCCGGCGTCCTGTTCCATGTGGATGCGTTCGATGCGAACCATGCGCGCGGTGCCGTCTCCCATCTCTACCAACACTTCGCCTTCGCCCACAATCGGTTGATAAAGCTGAGAAATCTGGTAACCTTGCGGCAGGTCGGGATAGAAATAGTTCTTGCGGTCAAAGGCCGATTTCAGGTTGATATCCGCCTTCAGGCCCAGCCCGGTGCGCACAGCCTGTTCAACGCAATATTCGTTGATCACCGGCAGCATTCCCGGCATCGCTGCATCGACAAACGAGACGTTTGAATTCGGCTCGGCCCCGAATTGGGTCGATGCACCCGAGAACAGTTTGGCATTGGACGAAACCTGTGCGTGCACCTCCATCCCGATCACCAGTTCCCAGTCGTGCTTGGCACCGGCAATGATCTTGGGTTTGGGCATTTCATAGGTCAGGTCGAGCATGGCGCGCCTCATTTCCGCAGCAGTCTGAGCTTGCGTATTAGGCCCGGCAGGCGCGAGGGGCAAGGGGCAATGGAAACCCGTGTGTGTTCCCGGCCATGGGGGAAGCCGCAAAACCGGGGTTCAGAGCGCCAAGGGCGAGTTAGAACCAAGGATCGCGGGTTCCCGTAAGAACTTGCAGCGCGCTACTGCGCGTGAACTTGCGGGCCGGACGGGGTGAAAGTGATGTGCTGCCCGCCGCGTAACTCGTCCCGGAACATCGTTGCGATGACCTCCAGCGCCTGCCGATAGCCGCGAGCGGCGAACCTGCTGGGAGAGTTGATGCGCGCACTGTTGTTGAACCCGTCTGCGGCATGCGCCCAGATCAAAGGATGCAACTCGGTCAGATGCTCGCGGATCAGCCAGTTGGCAGCGTCGGCTATGCGAACCCGGGCAAGGTCGGCTTCTTCGTTAAGGCCAAGGCCATTCTGCAGGGTGATGGTGCAATAGGCAGCAAGCAGATTGATCATTTCCTGATCCGGGCGGCGCTGCGCGATATCGCGCAGTCCGTCGATAAAGAACTCGACATCCACACGGGCGCAGGCATTTTCATCCAGCGCAATGGCGTCGAACTGAACCCATGCATATCCGCCCGCGCCCCATTGGGCCTGTGTATAGGATGCAGCGCGGCGCGCTTCGAGTTCCAGTTCGTCATAGCTGCCGAACCACCGTGGCAACAGGTGGTTGCCCATCGCCCGCATGTGGCGGTGATTGGCGGGGTCCAGAGCAATCAGTGTTTCATATTGATCTGCAACCCTGATACCCGGTGATCTGCGGCCAGCCAGAAGCGCACAGCAGGCTGACATAACGCTGGGACTGTCGGGCGCAGCTTCGCGGCATTTGGTGAGCAACGCGTGTGCCCGATCGAAATGGGCGGCACAGCGTTCGCGATTGATCCGGGGGAGAGTTGTTTCCCATCCCGTGCCGCGCCATGCCCACGCAACATCGATATGAGCCTGCGCGACCACCAGACCGATCATCGGGTTATCGTCGTTTTCCTTTAGCACGACTTCCAGATCGTTTATACCGCCGACCAGCGAAGGATCGTCGGCGGCAACCCCTTCGGCCAGACCGTGTTCGACCGCAAGAATGACATCCGATCTGGCGCCATAGGCCAATAGCTCTGCAATCGGAGTGCAGCTGGGAGCCTTGGCACGCGCAGCGTCAGCGTCGGCAATCTCTGTCGCGAGTTGTGACCACAGCTCTTGTCGGGCAAGGTCGCGACCGCGATCAAGGTTCTCGCGGCCGATCAGATCGTCGGCGCTACGCGTGGCGACGGGAATGAAAAGGCGCTCCTCGGGCGCACTGGCGCGCTCATCAGGGAGCATCCAGAAGGCATTCTTGGAGGCGCAGTCAAATCGGCGCCAACCAGGCAGGAGAGAGGAAAATCTCTGAGCAATCTCAAACATTGATACGTCCATCAGGAAGCTACTCGTAAAACTCTGCATTGTGTGGCCTCGCATTGCGGCAGAAACATGGCCGGCAGCCGACCAAACACAGCAATGTTATTAAATCGGAAGGGCAATGGCGCGTTTGCAGTTTTTCAGAACACGCGGAAGTGGTGACGCTCGGTGCGGATACCCTTATTGAGGAGGGCCTCTTCGAACTCGCGGTGCGGGGGCATCGACTCGTCGGGCAGGCGAACACGTTTGCCGGAGGCCAGACAGGCCGAAACACGGACCGAGAAATCCCAGCGAGTGTCAAAACGGAAATACTCTATCTCGCTCAGTGGCAAGCTGCCGCTGCGCCGACCGGTGAACCAACTCAATTCGGTGTCGTCAAGGCTCATGCCGGCCCGTGTATCCGCAATCACATCCCAGAGTATGGGCAGCGTAGGAAGCACCAGCAGGGCCACCAACCACCATACGGCACTGAACAGGATGATCAGTGCGGTCAGTCCGCCATAGACAAGGATAAGGATCACGACCGCACGTTGGGTGCGGTTGTGGCGGATGAATTCGAACCTGTTTGCAATGGGATCGGTCAAGGGAGCTACCCCCCAAGGATACGCGACACCATTTCGCTCGTGTCGCGCGACAAGTTTGGAGTGGCGTAGACACGGTTCAATTCGGCCTTTATCTTGTTTTGCCGGTCGGTATCGTACCGTTTCCACGTCTGGAACGCAGTGCTCATGCGGGCGGTGGTCTGCGGATTGACGGGGTCAAGCCGGATCAGCCAGTCGGCCAGCAGGCTGTAGGACGCTCCGCTTTCATGATGGAACCCGGCGTGGTTCATTGCCAGACCCCCCAAAAGAGCGCGGAATCGGTTCGGATTTTTCCAATTGAAATCTGCATGTTCTGTGAGATTTTGTGCGATTTCCGATGTTCGTTCCGGTGTGGCCAGCGACACTTGCAAACCGAACCATTTGTCGATCACCAGCCGGTCGTCCTTCCACTGATCATAAAAGGCGGCCAGTTCGGCCTCTCCCTTTCCGGATTTCAAAAGATGCGTCAGCGACGTCAGCTGCAGGGTCATGTTGTCTGCGTTAGCGTATGCCTTGGCCGCCAGAGCGCCGCCATCGAGACGGGAAATCAGGGCCAGAGCGGCACTCCCCAAAGCGCGTTTTCCAGACTGTTCGGCATCGGGGCGATAGGGAGCATCGATTTGCGACTGGCTGTGAATGCGCGGCAGCAGGTCCTGCAGATGCTGGGCAGTCGCCTGGCGGAGTGTTTCGACGGCGGTCCAGATTGCCATCGGATCGGGTGTCGTGCCGCGTTCGTGCAGGGTGGCGGCCAGTTCCGACTGGGTCGGCAGGCCCAGCATCAGCGCACGATAGGCCGGGTCGAGGTTGTCGTCCCGCAGAACGGCCAGCATCCCGTCCAAATAGTTGGTGTCGGGTGCCGCGTCCCGGGTGATCATCCGCAACAGTGTGTCCTGCGCCAGCGATCGCGCGGCCTCCCATCGGTTGAACGGGTCGGTGTCGTGGGCCAGCAGAAAGGCACGCTCGGAAGGCGTGCTGTCGCGTTCAAGGATGACCGGCGCGGAAAAGTCGCGCAGGATGGAGGGGACGGGTTTGGAATGCAGGCCCGGAAAGGCGAAACTTTGCTGTTTCTCGGTTAGCTCCAATACCTCTGTTTTTAGAACTTCGTTTCCATTTTGACCAAGCAAGCCTACTGCAACGGGGATCACGTGCGGTTGCTTGTCGGGCTGCCCCGGCGTCGCAGGCGTCGATTGGCTGAACGTCAGCATATATGTACCATCGGCCCAGTTTTCCGCGACCTTCACCCGTGGTGTTCCGTCTTGCGAGTACCAGCGTTTGAACTGGCTCAGGTCGCGGCGAGTGACATCTTCGAAGACCTGCAGCCAGTCTTCAATGGTGCAGGCCTGACCATCGTGCCGATCAAAATAGAGATCGAGCGCCTTGGCATAGGCCTCGTCACCCACCAGACGCTTGAGCATCCCGATGACCTCGGCGCCTTTTTCGTAAACGGTGGCGGTGTAAAAATTGTTGATCTCCTGAAAGCTTTCTGGCCGGACCGGGTGCGACAGCGGCCCGTTGTCCTCGGGGAACTGGCGGGCGCGCAGCTCGATCACGTCATGAATGCGCTTGACCGGGGCCGAGCGCATGTCCGAGGTGAACTGGGCGTCGCGGAATACCGTCAGTCCTTCTTTCAGGCAAAGCTGAAACCAATCGCGGCAGGTGATGCGGTTGCCGGTCCAGTTATGAAAATACTCATGGGCAATGATTGCCTCGATCCGCTCGAAATTGGCATCCGTCGAAGTTTCGGGGCTGGCGAGAACACAGGAGGAATTGAAAATGTTGAGTCCCTTGTTCTCCATGGCACCCATGTTGAAATCATCGACCGCGACGATGTTGAACACCTCCAGATCGTATTCGCGGCCATAAACCTCCTCGTCCCACGTCATGGATTTCTTCAGCGCTTCCATTCCAAAGGCGCATTTGCCTTCGTCACCGGGACGGACGTAGAGATTCAGATCGACCTTACGGCCCGAGCGGGTTGTGAATTGGTCGGAATGGGCGACCAGATTGCCCGCCACCAGCGCAAACAAGTAGGCGGGTTTGGGCCAGGGATCATGCCATTCAGCCCAGCCTTCGCCATTTCCTGCTGGATTTCCGTTGGACAGAAGAACCGGGTGCGGCCCATCCCCGGGCACTGTGTCGCCATTCGACAGGACAAAGGGCTGACCGCTATCGATCCTGACGGTGAACGGGGCCATTACGTCTGGGCGGTCAGGATAAAAGGTGATCTTGCGAAACCCTTCAGCCTCGCATTGGGTGCAATACATCCCGTTCGACATATAAAGTCCTTCAAGCGCGGTATTTGCACTGGGGTTTATCTCGACCTCGGCCTCCCACACGAAAGGCGCCTCGGGATCGGGCAGGGTAGCCGTTAGAATGCCATCTCGGATGTGGGGTTTCCAATCCTGCCCGTTGATCTTGGCCCATCGCAAGGCCATGTTCTCGCCGTTGAGGCGGAACTCGCGGTTGCCGGATTCCGGGTTGGGGCGGAACCGGATGCGTGACGTGACCAGGGTCTTGGTCGGGTGCAACCGGAAGGTCAGATGGACATCGTCGATCAGAAACCCGAATGGTGCATAGTCCTTGAGGTAGATCGTGGTCGGGGCAGCATCGCGCATCATAGGCCTCGTGTGGGTTGACTGCGTCGCGACCCTATGATGGTTCATCGTCGGGCTGCAAGCGCGGGTGGGCAATCGATCGGCTTTCTCGTATTTCCGAAAGGATTGTCTTGCAGATCCGAATAATCCCGGATTTTGTGGCGGTTGCCGGGGGCAGGGGGCTGCGCTAGGTAGGGTCTGCATACAGTTGCACACAGTAGCGGGGCGGGAAAATATGAGTGACAGGCTGGATCGGAACGGGCTGAAGGTGGCCGCTGAACTGGCAGAGTTCATCGAAACGAGGGCTTTGCCGGCCAGTGGTGTTTCGGTGGATGCTTTTTGGGCGGGGTTGGCGCGGATGGTGGCGGAACTGACGCCTAAAAATCGCGCCCTGTTGGCCAAGCGCAGTGAGCTGCAGGCCAAGATCGACGCTTGGCACATCGACCACCGTGGCAAGGCCCACGATCACGAAGCTTATAAGGCTTTCCTCACCGAAATTGGTTATCTGTTGCCAGAAAGCGATGACTTCGAAGTCGAAACCGCAAATGTTGATCCCGAAATCGCGACCATACCGGGGCCGCAACTTGTGGTGCCCATCACCAATGCCCGCTATGCACTGAACGCGGCCAATGCCCGGTGGGGCAGCCTGTATGACAGTCTTTACGGTACTGATGCGCTGGGCAGCCTGCCGTCGGCCGGTGGCTATGACCGGGGGCGCGGGGCACGGGTTGTGGCCTGGGCGCGTGTGTTTCTTGATGATGCGTTCCCGGTCTCGGGCACCAGTCACGCGGATGCGCGGCGTTACCATATCAAAGAAGGTATGCTGCTGGTGGATGATCTGCCGTTGGAGCAGCCCGAAAAATTCGCGGGCTACAAGGGCGATCCGCGCGCGCCGGATTCAGTTTTTTTATGCAACCACGGTCTTCATGTAGAGCTGGTCTTCGATCGCGCCCATCCGATTGGTAGCCGCGATCAGGCCTGCCTGGCCGATGTCCGGATGGAAAGCGCTGTTTCGGCAATCATGGATTGCGAGGATTCGGTCGCCTGCGTCGATGCCGAAGACAAGGTATTGGCCTATTCCAACTGGCTGGGTTTGATGAAAGGTGATCTGACCGAAGAGGTCAGCAAGGGTGGAAAAACCTTCACCCGGCGACTGGCGGGGGACAAGACCTATACCACTCCCAGCGGCGAGATGGCGGCGCTGAAGGGGCGCGCGCTGATGCTGGTGCGCAACGTGGGCCATCTGATGACCAACCCGGCCATCCTGGATGGAGAGGGGCAGGAAACATTCGAAGGGCTTATGGATGCCCTGATCACTGTCATGATCGCAAAGCACGATCTGGATCGTGAGGGCGGCAATTCGGTTCATGGCTCGGTCTATGTGGTCAAGCCCAAGATGCACGGCCCGGAAGAAGTGGCTTTTGCGGTAGAGACTTTTGACATGGTCGAGGACATTCTTGGTCTGCCGCGAAATACCGTGAAAATCGGCATAATGGATGAGGAACGGCGTACGACGATCAACCTCAAGGAATGTATCCGCGCCGCGAAATCGAGGGTGGCTTTCATCAATACAGGATTCCTCGACCGGACGGGCGATGAGATTCATACATCGATGGAGGCGGGGCCATTCAGCCGTAAGGATTTCATCAAGCGCAAGGCCTGGATCGGAGCTTATGAAAACCTCAATGTCGATATCGGGCTGGAATGCGGGTTGCAGGGCCGGGCGCAGACCGGCAAAGGCATGTGGGCCATGCCCGACCGTATGGCGGCGATGCTGGAGACCAAGATCGAACACCCCAAGGCAGGTGCGAACTGCGCCTGGGTGCCCAGCCCAACGGCAGCAACGTTGCATGCGCTGCATTATCACAAGGTCGATGTGTTTGCGGTGCAGAACGCACTGAAAGCCGGCGGGCGCCGGGCGCATGTGGACGGCGTTCTGGACATCCCGCTGGCAGCGTTCCGCAAATGGTCGCCCGACCAGATCCGCCGCGAAGTGGAGAACAACGCGCAAGGTATTCTTGGATATGTCGTGCGGTGGATCGATCAGGGGGTCGGATGCTCCAAAGTGCCCGACATCAACAATGTAGGCCTGATGGAAGACCGCGCCACCTGCCGGATTTCGGCTCAGCATATCGCCAACTGGCTGCATCACGGCGTCGTATCAGGGCAGGACGTCATGGCCGCAATGCGTAAGATGGCGGCTGTGGTCGATGAGCAGAACGCGGACGACCCGGCCTATCGCCCCATGGCCCCGGGCTTTGACGGCATCGCCTTTCAGGCGGCGTGTGATCTGGTGTTCAAGGGGCGTGAACAACCCTCGGGATATACCGAGCCGGTGTTGCATGCGCGGCGCTTGGAATTGAAGGCCAGCCTGCGCTAAGGATACATAGGCAAGCGGCAAAAGCCCGCTGGCAGATTTCTGATGTCCAGATGAAAGGGACAGGATATGGCAATTACCCTGCGGCGTGCGCGCACGATCATCCGAAAGGCTTTGGAAAAAGGCCACGAGATGGAGTTAAAACCCCTTTCAGTTGTCGTTCTGGATGCCGGAGGGCACGTGATTGCCTTTGAGCGCGAAGACGGTGCGGCGCCGGGCCGTTTCGCGATTGCGCACGGCAAGGCTTATGGTTCGATCATGTTGGGCATGGCGGGCACGGCGCAAATGCAGCGCGCCGAAGGTCAGGCCTATTTCATGGCGGCCGTGAACGGGGTCTATGGCGGGCAGGTGATCCCGGTACCCGGAGGCGTACTGTTGCGCGACAAGAAAGGCGCTGTCATCGGAGCAGTTGGCGTGACCGGTGACACGTCGGACAATGATGCGGCAGCGGCGCTGGCGGGAATCGAAGCAACGGGCCTTATCGGAGAGGTTTGATTTTTCGCCGCGAGGCGGGCGTGTCCGGGGCAATCCATCCGGCCAGCACTGCAGAAATGACAAAGGTCACGATCCCGCCGATTGCATCTGTCAGATGATGGCCGCCATGCATCAGGATTGCGGGTATCATCAAGGTATTGAGAGCCAGGGCCGGATAAATCAAACACGTACCCCTGAGGTACCAGACCGCCAGAAGTGCCATGACGGTGTGATACGAGGGAAATGCAATGGCGCCCACGATGTTTTCCGGGCCAATTTCCGGCAGGCCGTTGTCTGCCAAATGTCTCAGATAGGCGCCGTATTCGTTGTTGGTGACCAGCCCCGTCACTTCAATTGTTCGCTCGGGGATATTGTAAAATGCCGATGGCCCGACGCTTGGTGCAATCCACCAGATCAGTGTGGTCAAAAGCAAGCTGATGCTTCCTGCAAGCAGTGTCTGATGCAATCGAAGAATTTGACCGGTCAAAGATAAAAAGGCCACCAGAGCAAAAAGCTGTGCCAGAGAACTGATATAGACAAGGCCCAGAACCCGCGAGGCCAGGGGATAGTTCCCGAAAAACTCGACGAATGCGGGCCAGCTGTACCCGAAAACGGCGTCAATTCGCATCAGGGTCAGGTCGGTGCTCAGATCCTGCGTCGGAAAGCGCAGGAAAATCAGGAGCGTCGTAAAACAGGTGAAGCCCAGATAAATACTGTTCGCGATGGCCAGGTGGGCGAGGTTTTCGCGGTTTTTGCGAAGCCGTATATATAGTCCAGCCGCGAAGAGGGCCGCAGCAGATGCCGCGCCGGTGCCGAAACCGCGCCAATCAACGGGCTTAGCGTAAGCTGTGGATACGACGACGCAAAGCAAGGCGGTCACGACCAGCAGGATCAGGAGCAAGATCTCATTGGCCTGCAACGCGGACTTGAAAAACCGGCGCAAAAGAACTGTGTCGGAACAATGAGACGCGTCGCTCATGATACCTCGATCGGAAAAGGTTCACATGTGTCGATTGGCCGATTTTTGTGTCCAATTTGTGACGCCCGTGCGGGATTGTTGAGGAGTGTGACGTGTTTGGGTGGGGAGCGGGACATGTGGGCTGAGTGCATCAATGAACATCACATTGCGCTGTCGTGCAGGCCGTGTTCTGTTGCGGGGCCAGTTGCGACGCGCTAGGTTCGGGGCAACACACTCAACAAATTGGGAAAACCCATGGCGCGCCCGGTCGTCGGTATCATTGGAAACTCCTACCTGATCAACGATGAATATCCGACGCATGCCGGGGGGACGATGAACTCGGACGCGGTTGCGAACGTGTCAGGTTGTCTGCCGATGCTGGTACCCGCCGATCCGCGGTTGGTTTCGGTGGCCGAGCTTATGGAAGTGTGCGACGGGTTTTTGTTCACCGGTGGACGCCCCAATGTTCATCCGGAGGAATATGGCGAAGCTGCGACCGATGCGCATGGCGAGTTTGACCGGGCGCGGGATGCAATTACCCTGCCTCTGATCCGCGCTTGCGTCGAACGCGGTCAACCGATCCTGGGGATATGCCGTGGGTTCCAAGAGGTGAACGTCGCGCTGGGCGGAACGCTCTACCCGGAGATCCGGGACTTGCCGGGACGCATGAATCACCGCATGCCACCTGACGGCACGTTGGAGGAGAAATTCGCGCTGCGCCACGTCGTCACGCTGACGGAGAACGGTGTGTTTCACCGGCTGTTTGACGCGCCGCAGGTGATGACCAACACCTTGCATGGGCAGGGTATCAAGGTGCCGGGGAAGGGTATTGTCATTGATGGTCATGCTCCGGATGGCACGCCCGAGGCGATCTATGTCGAGGATGCACCGGGCTTTACCCTGTCGGTGCAGTGGCACCCCGAATGGGATGCCGCCAACGACCCGGTGTCGCGCCCGCTGTTCACTGCCTTTGGCGATGCCGTTCGCGGTTGGGCGGGGTGCAGGGGAACCGGGATTTATCGTCAGACCGCCTGATCCAGTTTGAGAACCACATCATTTTTTGGGGCCAGCTCGTGCATCAAGGCGTCGGCGCGTGCCATGAATTTTTCGCGCGCTGAGGCTGCAAAAGGATTGTCCTGTTCGATAGCGTGAAAGACGCCGGGCGGGTCATGACGCACCATGTCGATCGCTTCGCACAGACAATCAAAGCTTGCGGTGGTCAGACGGTTTGGCAACGGTTCCAGAGCGGTCATGGCGCGGGCGATGAAATGGGTGAGGCCCTGTGCGATGGCGGCCTCATGGTCATGCTCTTCGGCTGTTACAAGAAAAGGACGCAAGCCAAGATGGCGGCGCATCAGGGCGGCGAGTGTCAGGCAGGCGTCACCGCGAATTCGGCATACAGCGATTTTTCGACCCTGCACGCCTTCCTTTGCGCTCTGCGGTCCGAACAATGGGTGCGTGCCGACAATCTGGACGTCGGATGGCAGGAGCCTCACCATGGCTTGAACCGGGCCGATCTTGACCGAGGCTACGTCGGCAACGATGGCCCCGGACCGCAGATGTGGGGCAATGGATTTGAGCGTCGTATCCAGAGCGCTGACAGGCACGGCAAGAATGATCAGATCGCATTGCGCAACCTGAAGCGGGGTGCCGCAGGTGATACTGGCAGGTGCGTTGTTCATCATCGGGTCGTGTACGATGATGGGAACAAGCGGTGACAGCTGCCGGACGATCAGGCGACCAAATGCGCCAAAGCCCATGAGGCCAACAGATCTGATTTCGGGTCGGGTTTGCATCGGGATACTCCGGGGGGTGGGCCGCGATGCAGGAAAGTGGATAAGTTCGAACCGCCTGTCGCGGCGGTTGAACATGATTGAGCGCCCGCCGTTATATGGACGGGGGATAATAGAAATTAACGAAGAAGGTCCGTTTCTTGCTCATGCGACGTGCTCTAGCGGCAAAGGCCGGTTCGGGTCAAGCCCAGAAGGGCAAACCCGCCTGAACGAGCGGGCTTTTCAATGCGGTTTCAAACCAACAGATTGAAGCTCTTGTTAAAGGGCATGCTGCGCGCCCGATGTCCGGTCAGGTCGAACAGAGCGTTGCCGAGTGCAGGCATGGATGGGGGCGTTCCGGGTTCTCCGGCACCGCCCATGAAACGGTTGGTTTCCAGCACGCGGACCTCGACCTGGGGTGCTGTATGCATGCGCATCGCGTCATAGTCTGGGAAGTTCAGCTGTTCGACTTCGCCGTCAGCGAACGTGATTTCGCCGAAACAGGCAGCGGACAGACCGTACATCATGCCACCGAACATCTGTGCCTTGACGGTTTCGGGATCCAGCGCCAGCCCCATGTCGCAGGCGATCCAGGCCTTGCTGATGCGGATAGTGCCGGAGTCTTCGATCACTTCGATCACCTGCGCAACCGGGGTGCCGAAGCTATAGGTAAAGGCCACGCCGCGCCCGACGCCATCGGGTGTCTGGCCTGTCCAGCCAGACATCTCGCGCACCGCTTCCAGACAGCCCGCCGAGGGGGCGTGTTCGTCCTTCATCAGTTCCAATCTGAATTCCAGCGGGTCGCTCCCGGCGGCATGGGCCATCTCATCCATGAATGTTTCGTGGAAGAACCCGTTGTGACTGTTGCCGACCGAGCGCCAGAAACCGACTGGGACCTGCAGATCGGCAATATGGCCGCTCATGCGGTAGTTCGGCACGGCATAGGGTTGGTTGAAGAGCCCCTCGACCAGCACCTTGTCGGGACCGCCGCCCGCGAAACCGGTCACTCTTGCCACGGCTTGGTGAGTGGGGGACTGAGACGCGACTTTACCATCGATCAGAACCGCCTTGCCGTCCACAACAGCACCGCGCATCCGGGCGATAGCTCCGGGGCGGTAGAAATCGTGGCGCATGTCCTCTTCGCGGCTCCATGTGGTCTGGACAGGGACATTGGGCATGGCCATTGCGACCTTTGTCGCGATCACGCCAAAGTCGAATTCGCCGCGGCGACCGAAACCGCCACCAAGATAGGTGGTGTGAACCTCTACGGCCTCGGTGTCGAGATTGGCGGCGCTGGCGCATTTCATCTGCATGATAGTTGGCGCCTGATTGCCGCCCCAGAATTCCAGCTTGTCACCCGAGAACAGGGCGGTTGCCGTCATCGGCTCCATCGTTGCATGAGCCAGATAGGGCACGGTATATTCTGCGGTGAATTCGGTGGCGCCCTCGGACATCACGCTGACGTCGCCATCGTCGCGCATGGTCGAGTTGGGGTTCTCGTCGAAGGCCTTGGAGATATTGGCAAAAATCTCTTCGGTTTCATTGGGATAGGGCGCGTCTTCCCATTCAACTGCAATCGCTTCGACGGCCTGAATGGCCAGCCATGTGTTGTTGGCGATCACCGCGACGCCGGTGCCCAAATTCACGATTTTCTCGACGCCCGGCATGGACTTGGCGAGGCTGTCGTCGAAGTCCTTCATACTGCCGCCGAGTTTCGGATTCATGCGCACGCTGGCGAATTTCATCCCCGGCAAACGCACATCAATGCCAAATTGCGCGGTGCCGGTGGCCTTTTCAACCATATCCAGACGCGACAGGGATTTTCCCAGATAGCGCCATTGGGACGGATCGCGTAGCGCGGTTTCGATCGGCTCAAGCCGAGCGGCATCCATCGCCAGTTCGGAATAGCTCAGCTTGGTGCCGTCCGGTGCGATGACGTGTCCGCTTTCGGTTTTGAGTTGGCTGCGTTCCGCGCCAAGCCGGTCTGCTGCGGCCTGTTTCAGTGTCTCCCGGGCCGACGCGCCAGCCTCTCGCATACGCTCGAACCCGTCTTTCATCGACGTTGAACCACCCGTCACCTGCAAGCTCAACACTTTGCCGACGACGCCAAGCGCCTCGCCCAGGCTGTGCTGGAAGTTCGACACGTCATATCCCTTGTTGGGCAGACCTTCACCAATCATCGCCGAGTTGTAGTAAGCGGCGGCGGCGGGGCCGTGCAACACGGTCACCTGATCAAGATCGACATCCAGTTCTTCTGCGATCAGTGCGGCCCATGTGGTCTTGACGCCTTGTCCCATTTCGGCACGTGGGGCGAACAGGGTAACGCCGTTCTGGTCGATCAGCACAAAGGGGTTCAGAGCAGCTTGCCCATCTTTGGGTTTCAGCGGGTTCGGGGCTGGTCGGTTAACGTAGTAGGCGCCAAATGCAACGCCACCGACAATGGCTGTGGAACCGATGAGGAAGGTGCGGCGCAGGATTTTTCCGATGCTTGCCATCTCTTACGCTTCTTTCAGTTTTGCTGCCGCGTCATGGATTGCAGCGCGAATTCGCGGATAGGTTCCGCAGCGGCACAGATTGCCTTGCATGGCTTCGTCAATCTCGGCATCCGAGGGGGCGGGGATTGCCGCCAAAAGTGATGCGGCCTGCATGATCTGCCCTGACTGGCAATAACCACATTGCGCCACCTGGTGATCGACCCATGACTGTTGGATGGCGGTCATCGCATCAGGTGTGCCCAGACCTTCGATCGTAGTCACTTCGCCCCAAACATCCGAGAGAGGCACCTGACAGGAGCGTACGGCCTCGCCATCGATGTGGACGGTACAGGCACCGCAAGCAGCGACACCGCACCCGAATTTGGTGCCAGTCAGACCGAGTTCATCGCGGAGCACCCACAACAGAGGGACTTCGTCGGGCAGGTCGACCTGATGGGTTTGGCCGTTGATGATGAGGGAAGTTGCCATGTCGGATCTCGCTATTGCTCTTGCTCCGGTTCCTGACAAAATGGGCTAATAATGTCATGGTGTCAATTGACAAAATTTGCAAAAACTGTCACAGGTCAATCTATGAAAGACGCAGACATTGATCCCCGGCAAAAGGCGATACTCGAATCAGCCTGGCAGGCGTTTGCGACCTACGGGTTTCGCAAGACGTCGATGGATGACATAGCACGCGGCGCCAGGATTTCCCGTCCTGCGGTCTATTTGTATTACAAGAACAAGGAAGCGATCTTTCGCAGTCTGGTTGAGCTTCACTATGCCAGCAAGACCGCCGCTGTGAGGGAAGCCCTGAATGGAAGCAGGTCGGTCGCGGAAACTATGGCGGCCGCCATGGCCGCCCAGGGCGAAGGAATGGAAGCGCTTTTAAACTCTCCGCACGGTCTTGAGTTGCTGGATGCAGGAACATCGACCGCGCCCGATATCGTGCAAGAAGGTGAGGCACGATTGAGCGCCCTTTATGCCAACTGGCTGCAGCGAATGGCTGAGGCGGGAGTCGTGCATTTGAACGCCGACGCCTCTGACGTCGCTGCGACGATCACGTCAGCACTGAAAGGGATCAAGTCAACGGCGCCGGATTATCGCGTCTTTGTTGCGCGCGTCGACCAACTGGCGGGCTTGATTGGGGCGGGGCTGGAAGTCAGGTAACGCGCTGGCGAAGCTTGTATTCCGCGATGTCCCACAATTTGTTCTGCATCACATCGGCAAGAATGTCGGCGGCGCGCGTCACGTCTTGTTCGTCAATATAAAGCGGGGTGAAGCCGAACCGCATGATGTCGGGGGCGCGGAAATCACCGATCACTCCGCGCGCGATCAGGGCCTGCATGGCCGCGTATCCGTCGGAAAAGCGAAACGACACCTGACTGCCGCGTTGGCTCGGGTCGCGCGGACTGGCCAGCGTCAACTCGGGGCAGGTGGCTTCGACTTTTCGAATGAAGAGCTCGGTCAACTCTACTGATTTTGCACGCACATCCGCGATATCGGCCATGTCCCACACGTCCATTGCGGCCGAAAGGGCCGTCATCTGGATGACCGGCGGAGTGCCGACACGCATCCGTTCGATTCCGGTTCCAGGGCGGTAGTCGAGATCGAAGGCAAATGGTGCCTCGTGCCCCAGCCACCCCGACAGAGCCGGGCGTACCCTGCCAACCAGACGTGGTGCAACGTAGATGAAAGCAGGAGCGCCAGGACCACCGTTGAGGTATTTGTACGTGCACCCCACTGCGAAATCGGCGTTGCATCCGACAAGATCGACCGGAATGGCCCCGGCGGAATGGGCAAGATCCCAGACAGTGACAACTCCATTGGCGTGAGCCAGTTCGGTCAGCGCTTTCATGTCGTGCATGCGACCGGTACGATAATCCACTTCGGTCAGCATCAGCACCGCGACCTCTTCGGTGATGTGATCCGCGATAGCCTCGGGGTCCACCACTCGCAACTCGTAGTCAGCCCCAAGTGACCGCAAAAGACCGTCGACCATATAAAGGTCGGTCGGGAAATTCCCGTTATCCGACAAGACGACCTTGCGGCCGGGGTTGAACTCCAACGCCGAGGCGACCGCCTGATAAACCTTGATCGACAGGGTGTCTCCGACGACCGTGCAGCCGGGTTCAGCCCCGATCAGTCTGCCGATCCGGTCGCCCAACCCGGTCGGCAAGCCCATCCAGTCCGCCTTGTTCCATCCGGTTATCAGCATGTCGCCCCATTCGTCGGACATCATGCTCTGAACCCGTACCTTTGCTGCTTTTGGCACCGGGCCCAGCGAGTTGCCATCAAGATACAGGATGCCTTCGGGCAGATCGAACATCGCCTTGGTCGCGGCAAAATCGGTCATTGTGGTCTCGCGAATTGTTTTAAGCTTGAAGTATGTGTTGGATATAGCTTCTGTCGGGATTTGTCCAGCAAGCCCGCTTAAACTTGCCCACCGGCTATCTGGATGCACTGCCCATTGATGCTTTCCGAGCCCGGCCGCACCAGCCACAAGGCTGCAGCAGCAACTTCGTCGGGTGCAATCAGCCGCTTGTGGCGGTTCTGGTCAACCATGACCTTCAGTGCATCGTCCTCGCTGATTCCGGTGCGTTGCGAAATGGACGCCTTGTTGCGCTCCACGATAGGCGTTTCGACATAGCCGGGACACAGTGCGTTGAAGGTAAAGGGCGTTCCCATGAATTCCTCGGAAAAGCTGCGAGTCAAGCCGATCAGCCCGTGTTTCGATGCGGCATAAGCTCCAATTCCCGGCGCTCCGCGAAGCCCGGCAATGGACGCTATCGTAATGACCCGACCCCAGTCAGTTTCCACCATGGAGTGCAGGCTTTCACGAATCGTCAGGAAAGCACCATCGAGATTGGTTGCCATGATGTCCCGCCAGAACGCCATATCCGTCTTTTGCAACTTCTTGCCGACGGCAATACCTGCGTTGGCGACACATATCTGGATCGGGCCGCGTGCATCGACGGACTGGTTGACACATCTCACGACATCTTCCTCGTCCCGGACATCCATTGCAGATCCGAAAATGCGATCATTGGCGACCTGATCCAGCACTTCTTGGCGACGTCCCGTAATTGTCACCGCTGCGCCTTCGCTGGCCAGCGCCCGGGCGATGGCCAATCCGATTCCGGTACCACCGCCGGTGACAAGCGCATGTTTTCCGTTAAGCGTCACGTGCAATCCTCCCTATTGCCACAAAGCCTATCGCGAGTTTTGCCTGTGACAAGACGCGCCGTCCCGTCACTTGAATTATTATGCATGAATGCGAATGTGAATCTGTAGTGCGGAGGGCAGATGTTTCAGAAATCCATGACCTATACTTATGTCGCCGCGTTGGCGGCATCTTCAGTATCCGCGAGCGAGGACATCGCGGACCAATATCCGCAATCCGAGCTGTATTCCAAGCCGGTCGAGGTCATCCCGCATGTTTTTTCCGCCATCGGGGCAACTGCACCGCCGACCTACGAGAATGCCGGTCACAACAATAACCTGTCCTTTGTCGTGACGGATGAAGGGGTTGTCGTCGTCAACTCGGGTGCGTCAAGCCGTCTGGCGGCGGCCTTGCATCAGGAAATCAAGGCGATAACCGATCAACCCGTGGTTCTGGTCATCAATGAAAACGGGCAGGGCCATGCGATGCTGGGTAATGGGTATTGGCGTGATCAAGGGGTCGATATCCTGGCGCATGTCGATGCCGTGACCGAGACCACTGAAAACGGCGATTTCATCCTGCAGGGAATGGAGCGATACAACAAGGATCGCGCTGAAGGCACCCGGGTTGAGCATGCAAACCTTACCTTTGAAGATGAATATGCGCTTTCTCTAGGTGGAGTGGAGATCAAGGTTCTTCATCTCGGGCCTGCCCACGACCCCGGTGACAGTCAGGTCTGGATTCCGCAATGGGGTATCATGATCACTGGCGACATCGCGTTTCATGAGCGGATGCTGCCGATATTCGAACATACCTGTACAAGTTGTTGGATAGAGACTTGGGAAACCAAGCTGGAACCCATCGCTCCGACTTACGTCATTCCAGGACACGGGCACCCCACGAACTTCGCTCAGGTTCGGCGGTACACAGTCGAATATCTCAAGGATTTGCGCGAAAAAATCGGTGTGCACATTGATGAGGGCGGCGATCTGGCCAGCGCATATTACGTAGACCAGTCGCGCTGGGAAGCTTTGGATACCTTCGAGGAGTTGGCGACCAAGAATGCAG
This sequence comes from Ruegeria sp. BHSB058, assembly GCF_059613285.1. Lineage (NCBI taxonomy): Bacteria > Pseudomonadati > Pseudomonadota > Alphaproteobacteria > Rhodobacterales > Roseobacteraceae > Ruegeria > Ruegeria sp. BHSB058. Next base: position 22,310 of record NZ_JBXWSF010000038.1, read on the forward strand.
GGCGCGTCTTCGAAGAAATGGAGTGGGAATAAGCCCTGCAATCAGCGTGATTTCCGGGCCATCGTGCCCGTGTTTTCGTCGCTGCGGCATATACGTTCTTTTTGGCGTTTTTCGACCGACAAGCTTTGCTAAAGCGATGGGAACGGTTTACGACATATTTCGAAGGAAAACCGACCCAACAACTTTGTCGCGAGCAAGGAATTCAAATGCGCCGAATCGACGTGCCACCCGTCTGGCTGTTAGGCTTTGCTGCCCTGGCGTGGATCCAGTCTCGGCATATGACCTTGGGGCTATCGCTGGACAGTGGGTTTACTGACCTGATCAGTGGCCTGTTGATTGGCGGCGGCGTGTTGCTGATCGTGTTCGCGGCCATGGAGTTCCGTCGCCACCGCACCACGATCATCCCACACGAGACGCCCACGGCGATGGTGCAGACCGGCATCTATCGGCGCAGCCGCAATCCGATCTATCTGGGGGATGTGTTGATCTTGACCGGGTTGATCCTGCGGTTTGACGCGGTTTTGTCGCTGGCGCTGGTTCCGGTTTTCTTCTGGCTTCTCGAACGACACTTCATTCTGCCGGAAGAGGACAGGTTGCGCCGAACTTTCCGAATGGATTTTGCTCGGTATGAACGAAAAACCGGCAGGTGGATCGGATGGGAGTGAACATTTGACATCACGTCAATAATGCTGCACTTGCGAAATAATGTTGCGCAAGATACATCTTTGCTTTGCAAACAATACCGAGGCCCGGTTGAGCTTGGCGAACACAAAAGGGGGACCTGACTGGTGAAGATAGGCACACCAAAAGAAATATTTGAAGGCGAGAACCGGGTCGCGATGACGCCCGACTCGGCGCTGCAATTGCAGAAACTCGGCTATGACTGCGTGATCGAAAGTGGCGCGGGTGCCGCGGCAGGGTTTTCGGACGCGGCTTATGAAGCGGCAGGTGTCGAAATCGTCAAGACGCCAGCGGCATTGTGGAAGTCGGCCGACATCATCGCCAAAGTCCGCCAGCCGAACGAAACCGAACTGAAGCGGCTGAACAAGAGCAAAACGCTGATTTCCTTCTTCAACCCGGCGGGGAACGAAGACGGCATGGAACTGGCCAAATCCAAGGGCGCGAATGTGATCGCGATGGAGATGGTTCCGCGTATCAGCCGCGCGCAGAAGATGGATGCGCTGAGCTCGATGGCCAATATCGCCGGCTATCGCGCGGTGATCGAGGCGGGCAACAACTTTGGCCGCTTCTTCACAGGTCAGGTGACGGCGGCAGGCAAGGTGCCGCCGGCCAAGGTGCTGATCGTCGGTGCCGGTGTTGCCGGATTGGCCGCCATCGGTACCTCGACCTCGCTGGGTGCGATTACTTATGCCTTTGACGTGCGCCCTGAAGTGGCCGAACAGGTCGAGTCGATGGGCGCCGAATTCGTCTATCTGGATTTCGAGGAAGAACAGCAGGACGGCGCCGCTACCGGCGGTTATGCCTCCGTCTCATCCCCGGAGTTCCGCGAGGCGCAGCTGGCCAAGTTTCGCGAACTGGCACCAGAGATGGACATCGTGATCACCACGGCACTGATCCCCAACCGCGACGCACCCAAGCTGTGGCTTGAGGACATGGTCGCGGCAATGAAACCGGGTTCGGTCATTGTGGATCTTGCGGCCGAACGCGGCGGCAACGTCGAAGGCACCGTCAAGGATGAGAAAGTGGTCACTGAAAACGGTGTTACCATCATCGGATATACGGACTTCCCGAGCCGAATGGCGGCACAATCCTCGTCGCTATATGCCACGAATATCCGTCATATGATGACTGACCTGACGCCCGAAAAGGACGGGCAGGTCAATCACGACATGGAAGACGACGTAATCCGCGGCGCGACCGTCACCTATCAGGGCGAGATCACCTTTCCGCCGCCGCCGCCGAAAATTCAGGCGATTGCGGCAAAGCCCAAGGAAAAACCAAAGGAGCTGACAGCCGAGGAAAAACGCGCGCAGGAAGTTGCGGCGTTCAAGGCCCAGACCAAGCAGCAGTTTACCCTGCTCGGCGTCGGTGGGGTACTGATGTTGTTGGTGGGCCTCGTCGCTCCGGCCAGTTTCATGCAGCACTTCATCGTTTTCGTGCTGGCGATCTTTGTGGGCTTCCAGGTGATCTGGAACGTCTCGCACAGCCTGCACACTCCGCTTATGGCGATCACCAACGCGATTTCGTCGATCATCATCGTTGGGGCTTTGATGCAGATCGGATCGGGTTCTTTCCTGGTCATTTTGCTGGCGGCGCTGTCCGTCTTCATGGCGGGGATCAACATCTTCGGCGGTTTCCTCGTAACCCGGCGCATGCTCGCCATGTTCCAGAAATCTTAAGGAGGCCGGGTAAATGGATTATGGCTTCACTACTGCCGCCTATGTTGTTGCGGCTGTTCTGTTCATCCTTTCCCTCGGCGGGTTGTCGAACCAGGAAAGCGCCAAGCGCGCGGTCTGGTACGGCATCGTCGGTATGGTGCTGGCCGTCTTTGCCACGCTGGTTGGCCCCGGTTCTGGCCTGTGGTTGCTGTCGATCCTGCTGATCATCGGCGGCGGACTGATCGGTCAATACGTGGCGCAGCGCGTGCAGATGACCGAGATGCCACAGCTGGTGGCCGCAATGCACTCGCTAGTTGGTCTGGCGGCTGTGTTCGTTGGCTTTAACGCACACTTTGAGATCGGCAACGTGGCGCAGGTCATGGCCATCGCCGACAGCGCGAAAGAAGCGGACCTGTCCGATCTGGGCGCATTTGCCAAGCTGATCGCCAAGAAGACCTCGGCTGAATTGGCAATTCTGCACGTCGAGTTGTTCCTGGGCATCTTCATCGGTGCGATCACCTTTACCGGTTCGGTTGTGGCTTATGGCAAGCTGGCGGGCAAAGTGACTTCGGCGGCGACAAAGCTGCCCGGGGGACATGCGTTGAACGCAGGTGCCGCGGCTTTGTCGTTGATCTGTCTGATCTGGTACACCAACTCGGGCGGTTTCTTTCCGCTGTTCCTGATGACGCTGGCGGCGCTGTTCATCGGCTATCACCTGATCATGGGCATCGGTGGCGCGGACATGCCGGTGGTTGTGTCGATGCTGAACAGCTACTCGGGCTGGGCGGCTGCGGCGATCGGCTTTTCGTTGGGCAACGACCTTCTTATTGTTGTCGGTGCGCTGGTGGGTTCCTCGGGTGCGATCCTGTCCTACATCATGTGCAAGGCGATGAACCGTCACTTTGTCAGCGTGATCTTGGGCGGTTTTGGGAATACCGGAGGCCCGCAAATGGAGGTCGAGGGTGAGCAGATCGCCATCGAGGCGGATGGTGTTGCCGCAGCCTTGAACGACGCTGACAGCGTGATCATCATCCCCGGATATGGCATGGCCGTGGCGCAGGCGCAGCAATCGGTCAGTGAACTGGTGCGCAAACTGCGCGCCAAGGGAAAGAACGTGCGTTTTGCCATCCACCCGGTTGCCGGGCGTTTGCCAGGACACATGAACGTTCTGCTGGCAGAGGCGAAAGTGCCGTATGACATCGTTCTGGAAATGGACGAGATCAACGACGATTTCCCGGATACGGATGTAGCCATCGTGATCGGTTCGAACGATATCGTGAACCCTGCAGCACAGGAAGACCCCAACAGCCCCATCGCCGGTATGCCGGTTCTGGAATGCTGGAAGGCCAAGCAGGTGTTCGTGTCCAAGCGTGGTCAGGGCACCGGCTATTCTGGTATCGAGAACCCGCTGTTCTTCAAAGAGAACACGAGGATGTTCTATGGGGACGCCAAGCAGTCGCTGGATAAGCTGTTGCCGATGATCGACTAATTCGTTCAATTGCTACAATATCGGGGCGTCCCATGCGGGCGCCCCTTTTTTGTGAATGGTGCTGCCTGGCATGAGCTGAATAGAGCGGAGGTTACGATGGAAAAGGTGAACGGCATCGGCGGCTTCTTTTTTCGCGCCAGAGATCCTGATGCTCTGGCTGAGTGGTATGAAACACATTTGGGAGTAAACCGGCTGAACCCGCTGCCGTGGCAACAGCGCGAAGGCTATACCGTCTTTGCCCCCTTCGCGCGGGATACGGAGTATTTTGGCAAGGCCGGTCAGCAGTGGATGATCAATTTCCGGGTGGATGATCTGGGCGCCATGGTCGGGCAACTTCGTGCCGCCGGAATCGATGTTGAAACTCGCGCCGACTGGGACAGCGAGGCGGGGCGATTCGCCCGCATTCACGACCCCGAGGGTAACCCGATCGAATTATGGCAGCCGAATTAGAGGTTTAGCAGACGTGCATACAATGGTATTCACGTAAGTGTATGAAATAAAAAGATAATTGATGTATCTCGCCTATTGCTTATAGTGCCTGTAATTGCAGGAGCCTTTCATGACGCCCATCCAGGATCACCCTCTCCGCTATGTATTGGCGAACGAGTTACATGCGCGACCTTTTCCGACAACGTCGGCGCCCTGCACAGTCGTTTTTCTGGCGATCAAGCAGTCCGTCGAAGCTGTGGCACGGGACAAGGCGCTTGATGTCTCCCACCTGATCAACCTGCTGGACAGGCACGGTGCGCCACATCCCCAACCGGGTGCTACACATTATGCGGGCCAGATCGGACGGCACTGGCTGAAATGGGAGCAGCACACCGAGTTCGTGACCTATACGGCCATTTCTCAGAACGTCAGCGAGCGGGCTTTCAACCCGGCGGATTTCGAGGTTTTTCCACCGGATTGGCTGATGAAAAGCCCGGGGCAGAGAGTGACGTCGGCAATGCTGCGTGTCGTTGACCATCCGGGAGGTGGAAAAATCGACGAAGCTTTGAGTGAATGGTTTGAACCTGAAAGTCTGGCCGTCTCGCGCGTGCTGGACGATGCTGCGGTGGTCGCCAGTGATTTTCGTATTGATCCGGCGGGTCACATGCGGATGGCGGTTTTCGTGTCCAAGGAATTGGGCCGTCGCAGAACAGGACGGATCATTCAGCGCCTGTGCGAGATCGAAACCTACAAGGCCATGTCGATGCTTGGCTTTGCCCGGGTCAAAAAGCTGATCCCTCGCATTGGCGAGTTGGATGGACAGTTGACGGCCTTGATGACTGAAATGACGGTCGGTGAAGCCAGCGCGGAAGAGTTGTTGCCGCAGCTCCTTTCGACATCGACCGAACTGGAAACACTGTCTGCGCGCTGTGCATTCCGCTTTGGCGCGACCGGTGCTTATGAAGCCATCGTAAATCAGAGGATCGAGATCCTGCGTGAAGAGCGCTTTGAAGGACGACAGACTTTTGCCGATTTCATGATGCGGCGCTACGACCCGGCCATCCGAACGGTCAAATCTACCGAAAGGCGACTGGAGGCCTTATCGGACCGGGCGATCCGGGCGGGTGAATTGTTGCGTACGCGTGTGGACGTGGAACGCAGCGCACAGAACCAGGCGTTGCTGGAAAGCATGGATCGGCGGGCCGATCTTACGCTGCGCCTGCAGCACACGGTCGAAGGGCTGTCGGTGGTAGCTATCAGCTATTACGCTGTCTCACTTGCCGGATATCTGCTTTATCCGCTGACTGCGGCAGGGATCAGCAAGGGGATGCTTACCTCGCTTGTCACGTTGCCGGTGGTCATTCTTGTCTGGCAGTCCGTTCGAAGGATTCGACGGAGGATCGAGCACAAACCGGCCTGACACGTTGACCTTCGAAAAAAGACGACCGCCCAATCTTGCGCGGTCGTGGCTTCGTTAAGGCGTTGTAATCAGCGTCCTCGAATACGCGGATCCAACGCGTCGCGCAGGCCGTCGCCAAGGTAATTGACACTCAGAACAGTCAGCGAGATCGCAAGTCCGGGCCAGAACACACGCTCCGGATACTGTTGAAGATAGTCAACTCCATCGAACAACAAGCGGCCCCAAGTCGGAAAGTCGGGTGGAAAGCCCAACCCAAGGAAGGACAGGGCGCTTTCGGTGATGATCGCCGTGGCGATACCCAGCGTTGCCGAAACCATGATCGGAGACAGCACGTTGGGAAGGATATGACGCGTAATAATTTGCCGGTTGGACGTTCCGATCGATCGTGCCGCCAGAACGAACTCCCGCTCCTTGATGGCTAGCACGTCGCCCCGCACGATCCGCGCGGTGGGCATCCACGAGGTGACGCCGATGGCGGAGACAATCAGGATAAAGATCCCGCGTTCCAACCCGAATGCGGCCGCTAGCGGCTCGCGGAACAGAAGCATCATGACCAGCAGCAGGGGCAACAGGGGCAGGGCGAGGAACAGGTCGGTCAGGCGCATCAGCGGCCCGTCCAGTCGTTTGAAGAACCCGGCGACGACCCCGATCAACGATCCCAAAAAAAGCGCCAGCAGCATCGCTGTGATGCCCACTGAAACAGAGGTCTGCCCACCCGCCATCATCCGGGCCAAGATGTCGCGGCCAAGCTGATCCGTCCCGAACGGGTGCGCAAAGCTTGGCCCTTGATTGCGTTCGCGGATGGCGGTTTTTGTGGCGTCGATATCCCAAAAGTATGGACCCAAATAAACGGCCGCGACGATTAGAATGAACAAAATCGCTCCGATCATGGCGCCCTTGTGGGTCTTGAACTGATCCCAGACTTCCCGCCATTGACTACGCGGGGGCGTGGATATCTCTTCCATCACGTCGGACGTTGGCAATGCAGTCGAGGCAGGTGCCAGCCCCTCGTCCGGAACCAGGGTGTCTGTGCGATCCTTGTCAGTCATAGCGGATCCTCGGGTCCAGAATGCCGTAGAGAACGTCGGCGATCAGGTTGAACAGCACGATCAGCACGGCGAAGATGAAAGTGAGCGTTTGCACCATCGGCAGGTCGTTGGCCTGAATGGCGCCGATCAATAGCTGACCGATGCCGTTTACCTTGAACACCTGCTCGGTGATGATTGCGCCGCCAAAGATGGATGGAATCCCCAGCGCGATCACTGTCACCACCGGGATCATCGAGTTGCGCAGGACGTGAACCATGACCACTGTGTATTCGCTGAGGCCCTTCGCGCGGGCAGTGCGTACATAATCCTGGTTGAGATTGTCCAGCATCGAGGCGCGCATGAAACGGGACAATTGCGCGGTGATTTGCAACGCCAGCACCATCACCGGCATGATCATTTGTTTCAGTTGGACGACAAAGCTGTCCCAACTGTTGACGACGTGGGTGGTGTCATAGATCGACGGGAACCAGCCCAACTGAACCGAGAAGATCACGATCACCAGAACGCCTGAGAAGAAAGGCGGGACAGAGAAGCCCACCATCGAGACAAACGTTCCCATCTGGTCGAACCAGCTGTACTGGCGGTAGGCCGAGTAGATGCCGATAGGCAGGGCAATGATGATTGCGACAATATAGGCCGTGCCGACGACCCACAGGGTTTGCGGAATGCGCTGAACCACGATGTCCATGACGGGCGAGCGGGTCTGCCACGAGATTACACGCAGGTCACCTTCGGAAAAGCTGGTGCCGAGATAGTGGTCGATCAGCACCTGCGGTTCGATCCAGAAGAACTGCACGATCCATTTCCAGAACCGGATGTGCATCGGCTGGCCGAGGCCAAGCGCCTCGCGCATCTTTTCCTTTACTTCCGGCGGAACTGTCAGGGGAACCTGCGCCATCGGGTCACCGGGGGCGAGTTCGAGGAGAAGGAAAATCACAAGACTGATGAACAAAAGCGTAGGAACGGCCAGAATCAGGCGGCGTATGGTGAAGGTCAGCATTCAGGTGCGCCTTGGTTTATTAGTCTTTTCATGAAGTCACCTGCCCAATGCCGCGCCCCGAAAAGATCGGGACGCGGTTGAGCAAGCAAGACGCTTAGGAGCCGGTCATGCGGTACCAGTCAGCCGCGTTCCACAGCTCGCTGTCCCACACGTTCAGGACCACGCCGCCCAAGGTGTTGGCATGTGCCGACAGACGGCCACGGTGAACCAGCGGGATCATGCCACCGTTCTCGACCATGATGTCGTTCAGGCGCTTGGCGATTTCCGCGCGTGCGTCCGCACCGGCCGTTTTTGTGAGCTCCGCGTGCAGTGCGTCAAACTCTTCGTTGCAGAAACGGCTGATGTTTTCACCCTGCCACTGAGATTCCGGTTTGGGCGCCTTGTCGCACAGGCCGTTGCCCAGATAGGACTGCGGGTCCGTGCCGTTGAAGGTGTTGGCGTACATTTCGACGTCGGCATAGAACTTCTGGAAGGTGTCGGGTGAACCCGGGTCGCCTCCAAAGAAGACAGAGGCGTTGATGTTGCGCAGTTCGGATTCAATACCAATCTCGGCCCACCACTCCTTGATCAGCGCCTGGAAGTCTTGTCGGACGGCGTTGGTCGAGGTCTGGTAGACGATTTTCAGCGGAACACCGTCTTTTTCACGGACGCCATCGCCATCGGAATCAACGATACCTGCGTCATCCAGCAGTTTCTTCGCGCCTTCGATGTCCTGCGTGTCACAGGTGAAGGTGTCTGAATTCACGGCCGCCGGGGCCGGAACCCAGTTACAGGTTACCTGACCGGCTTTGCCATATCCGATTTCCACCAGCAGCGGGCGGTCGATAGCCAACGACATTGCCTTGTAAACCGCAGGATCCTGAAGGAACGGATGTGGATGCTTGGCGGTCGAGCGTTCGCCTTCGGGCAGGTCAGGCGACGGGTTGGTCTGGTTCAACATGATGCGTTCGACCAGCGGGCCGAAGCCAGCAACCGGAACGCCTTTGCCACCTGCTTCCATCTGCGCAATTACTTCCGGTGCAAGCTGTAGGTTCCAGGCATAGTCGAATTCGCCGGTTTCCATCACCGCGCGTCCTGCTGCCGTTGCGTCACCTCCGCCCTTGAAGGTCAGGGTCGCAAACGCAGGCTTGTTCGGATCACGATAGTTCGGGTTGGCCGACATGGTGATCACGTCGTTCGGTTTGAACTCATCCACGACAAATGGGCCGGTGCCAATCGGGCCGAAGTTCTGCTCGGTGCATTCCGGAGCCTTTGCGCCTATGCAGTTTTCGAATTGGGCTTTCTGGATGATCGGGCTTTCGCCGCCCACGAACGGGCCGTACGGGAACGGGGTGGCTTCGCCAAAGGTCACCTTGACGGTCATGTCGTCCAGTGCCTCGACCGAGGTCACGCCTTCGAACTTTGTCAACTGCGCACAGCCGCCTTCGGGGTGCATGCAATAGTCGGCGGTGAACTTGACGTCATGAGCAGTGAAAGGTGTGCCGTCCGACCACAGGATGCCCGGGGCGATTTTCCAGGTGATCGAGGTCAGGTCCTCGCTGACACCGCCATTGTCGACGGTCGGAATCTCGGCTGCCAGATAGGGCACCATTTCGCCGTTTTCGTTGTAGCGCGCGAGGGGTTCGATCACCAGTGACGAGGATTCGACGTCCTTCGTGCCGCCCGAAAGGAATGGGTTCAGGATCGATGGGGCTTGCCAATAAATGATGCTGACATTGCCATCCGATCCGCGCTCGGCAAAGGCTGTTTGAGCCAGCGCCGTGCTTGCAATCGCACCAAGTAAAAGGGCTTTGGTTTTCATTCTACACTCCATGTTGGACACGAGCGTGTCTCGATTATCTCCGCATTGCCTGCGGGTTTGGCGTTGCCGTATGTCGGGTAAGTTGTTGAAAACTAATGTAGCGTTTTTTACGCTGCGCCGTTTTCGTTCTCTCCCCAGGAACGGTTACGAGACGTATCGAAACAGAGTTTTTAAAAAATGCAAGCCTTGCCGTTGGGAAAGTTTCCAATGGGTTTGACTTTTACCGGCCCCCGGACATAGCGTTTGACACACAACACATAAGGGTGACCAAGGGGAGCGCACTCGTGCTGGATCAGCCCATTGCACAGATCAAGAAACTTCGTGTCGAGTTTCAAACCAAGGACGGCCCGGTGGTGGGCGTGGAAGATGTCTCGTTTGAGGTGCATCCCGGGGAAACCGTTTGTATCGTTGGCGAATCCGGTTCGGGCAAATCCGTATCATCTCTGTCTCTGATGCGGTTGGTCGAGTTCGGGGGCGGTGAAATCGCGGGTGGCCAGTTGCTGTTCGACCGGCGCGACGGCGAAGAGTTCGATTTGTCGAAAGCCGACCAGGATTTGATGAAACAGATTCGCGGCAACGAGATCGGAATGATATTTCAGGAGCCGATGACGGCGCTGAATCCGGTTTTCACGGTAGAACGACAATTGACCGAAGGGCTTCGGATTCACAGAAACATGTCCAAGGCGCAGGCCGAGGAGCGGGCGCTGGAACTGCTGCGGCAGGTGCGCATCCCGGAACCTGAGCGGCGGTTGAAGCAATATCCACACGAGTTGTCGGGCGGCATGCGTCAGCGGGTGGTCATCGCAATGGCGATGGCCTGTGAGCCGCGTCTGCTGATTGCGGACGAGCCGACAACGGCGTTGGACGTGACCATTCAGGCCGAAATCCTGGCGCTGATGGACCGGCTGAAGCGCGAGACCGGGACGGCGGTGATGTTCATCACGCACGACATGGCGGTCGTGGCGCAGATGGCGGACCGAGTCGTGGTCATGTATCGAGGCAACAAGGTCGAAGAGGGCACGGTTAGCGAGATCTTTGAAAACCCTCGGCACGACTACACCAAGGCATTGCTGGCCGCGGTTCCAAAGCTGGGCGAAATGCGTGGGAAATCAGCGCCCGAGCCGATGAAACTGATGGGGGTTGAAAACCAAAACATTGCGCCCATTCCCGGCACCGAAGAGGTGCTGTTGAGTGTCAAAGGCCTGACCACCCGATTCCCCGTAAAAGGCGGGCTGCTCCGCCGCACCGTGGCCAATGTACACGCAGTTGAGGATGTGTCTTTCAACTTGAACCGGGGCCAAACGCTCAGCCTAGTGGGCGAGTCCGGTTGCGGAAAGTCTTCGGCGGGGCGATCGATTCTGCGCCTGGTCGAGCCGATGACAGGCGAGATCAGTCTCGATGGTGTAGACATCATGAAACTTGACCAGACCGGTCTGCGCAAGGCGCGTCTGGACATGCAGATGATCTTTCAGGATCCGTTCGCCTCGCTCAATCCGCAGATGCAACTTGTGGACCAGGTGGCTGAGCCGTTGCGCAACTACAATGTGGCGACTGGCTCGGAGTTGCATGATCGGGTCGCCAACCTGTTCGACCGCGTTCAACTGCCCCGTAGCTTCATGCGCCGCTTCCCGCACGAGATGTCGGGTGGCCAACGACAACGTATCGCCATCGCACGGGCGCTGGCTTTGAACCCCAAGCTGATCATAGCGGATGAGGCCGTATCGGCGTTGGACGTGTCGGTACAGGCACAGGTTCTGAACCTGATGATGGAATTGCAGGCCGAGCTTGGGCTCAGCTATCTGTTCATCAGCCATGACATGGCGGTTGTGGAACGCGTTAGCCATCATGTCGGTGTCATGTACCTTGGCCGTATCGTCGAGCTGGGGCCGCGGTCCCGCGTGTTCGAGAACCCGCAGCATCCTTATACTCAGGCCTTGATGAAGGCGGTTCCGATTGCCGATCCCAATAGGCGAAAATCTGAAAAAGACCTGAACTTCAAACCGATCCCGTCGCCAATTCATCCTATCGGATACAAGCCGGAACCGTCGCAATACCGCGAGGTAGAACCGGGGCATTTTATCCTGACAACTGACAGCGGATACTAGCCATATGCCCACACGTCTGTCGCCGTTGGAGATCATGACCAAACTGATCTCGTTTCCAACAGTGAGTCGTGATACCAACCTGCCTTTGGTCGATTGGATCGCAGACTATCTTTACAGCCACGGGATCGAGGCTCATCGCTGGCCGGATCCCGGACAACCACACAAATCGGCGCTGTTTGCGCATGTAGGGCCGTGGGAAGAGGGGGCCGTTGTTCTGTCCGGTCATACTGATGTGGTGCCGGTCGATGGCCAGCCCTGGGATAGCGATCCTTTCACAGTAACCGAGCGTGACGGCAAGTATTTCGGGCGCGGCACATGCGACATGAAGGGGTTCGACGCGCTTGCGATCTGGGCGATGGTCGAAGCAAAGTACCGCAACGTGACCCGCCCGCTGCAATTGGCTCTGAGTTTTGATGAAGAGGTCGGCTGTACTGGTGCGCCTCCAATGATCGCCGAGATGCAAAGGGTGCTGCCAAAGGGCGGCGCCGTGATTGTGGGTGAACCTTCGATGATGCAGGCTGTGACCGGGCACAAGGGCAGCTTTGGATATGACACGCATGTCGTCGGGTTCGAGGTGCACAGTTCGATCATGCATACTGGCGTCAATGCAATCATGTCTGCAGCGCCGTTGATCGACTGGGCGAATGCCCGCAATGCCGAAAACATGGTTGCAGAGCCGTCTGAAGTGGCGGCACTGTTCGATCCGCCATGGACGACTTGTCATGTAGGCATGATCGAAGGTGGAACGGCGCATAACATCACCGCCAAGGATTGCCGCTTTATGATGGATTTCCGAGTGGTGCCGGGGGAAGATGCAGGCATGTGGCGTGATGCCTTTCTGGAACAGGTGCGTCGCACCGAGGCCAGCATGCAGGCTGTTCATCCGGAAGCGTGTATCGAGATTTCCGAGAACTTTGCCGTTCCCGCGCTTTTGCCCGAAGAGGATGGTGAGGCCGAAACGCTGGTGCGTGCCCTCACTGGTGACAACGCCCGCCATGTCGTAAGCTATGGCACCGAAGCGGGTCAGTTTCAGGAGGCGGGGTACTCGGCGGTCATCTGTGGTCCCGGCGACATCGCGCAGGCACATCAACCCAACGAATACATTACCGTGGCACAATTCAGCGCGGGACATACATTCATGGAGCGTTTGCTGGACAGGCTGACGGCCTGACCGGGCCAGCGACCAAAAGGGGAGAGTTGGAAATGCCGATAAAGAACCGGCTCGCAGAAATGCATCAGGAAATCACTGAATGGCGGCGTCACCTGCACGCTCATCCGGAACTCATGTACGACGTGCACAAGACTGCAGCATTTGTGGTGGAGCGACTGAAAGAGATCGGTGTCGACGACATCACGACCGGTATCGGTCAGACGGGTGTCGTTGCGGTAATCAAGGGCAAATCTGACACCAAGGGCCGTGTGATCGGGCTGCGGGCAGACATGGATGCCTTGCCAATCGAAGAGGCAACTGGGGTCGACTATGCCTCGACCGTGCCCGGCAAGATGCATGCCTGTGGGCATGATGGGCATACGTCGATGCTGCTAGGGGCCGCGAAATATCTGGCTGAGACGCGGCACTTCGATGGGACAGTGGTGCTGATTTTCCAACCGGCGGAAGAAGGAGGGGCGGGCGGGCTTGCGATGTGCCAGGACGGTCTTATGGATCGCTGGGGCATTCAGGAGGTTTATGGAATGCACAACATGCCGGGGCTCCCGGTAGGGGAGTTTGCCATACGCCCCGGCGCGCTTCTGGCGTCGTCCGATGAGTTTGAGATCGTCGTGACCGGCAAGGGTGGCCACGCCGCGGCTCCGCATGATGCCGTAGATACGACATTGGTCGCCGCGCAGACCGTGGTGTCCCTTCAGTCGGTCGTTTCCCGAACGGTCAATCCGATCAAGAGCGTGGTGCTGACCGTAGGCACATTCCAAACCGACAGCGTGGCATCCAACGTCATCGCGCATACCGCCCGGCTTCAAGGAACGGTTCGGACGCTCGATCCAGAATACCGTGCGATTGCGGAAGAACGTGTTCGTCGGATCGCCGAAGATACCGCCTCGGCTTTTGGCGCCAAAGCCGAGGTGACGTGGACACCCGGCTACCCCGTCACGATGAATACCCAAGCCGAAACGGGGTTTGCCGCAGAGGCCGCAAAGGCGGTGGCAGGTAAGATAAACGACGAAACCGATCCGATCATGCCGTCAGAAGATTTTGCCTACATGCTTGAAGAACGCCCCGGGGCCTACATCTTCATTGGGAACGGGGATACGGCCATGTGTCATCACCCGGCCTATAATTTTGATGATGACGCCATTCCAGCCGGCTGCAGCTGGTTTGCAGAGTTGGTGGAACGACGAATGCCTGTGGCGTGAAAAGGGGGGAATGGCATGCCGATCAAAAACCGGCTCGCTGAAATGCATGACGAGATCACGGCCTGGCGGCGTGACATTCATGAAAACCCTGAAATTCTTTACGACACGCACCGCACCAGTGCGCTGGTGGCCGACAAGCTGAAGGAGTTCGGTTGTGATGAGGTGGTGACTGGTATTGGCCGCACAGGTGTAGTCGGCGTTATTAGGGGAAAGACGGATACAAAGGGGCGTTCAATC
>NZ_JBXWSF010000039.1:0-36322 GCF_059613285.1 Ruegeria sp. BHSB058
GGTGAAGGTTTTCTTAACGCCTCACGAAAATCTGTCATCGGTGAACCCGTCTGGGATCAGATCGCGGTGAATGCTCCGTTGGAGCCCGCGTTTGTGAAAGCGCGCAAAAACGGCACCCCTCTTTTTGTCAATGATGTCGATGTAGGTTCCGGCAACCGTAGCCCGCTGCAATGTGCTCTTCAGATTGCTCCGCTTGTTGGCCAACCGGGGTCGATGATCATGACCATCTCGCCGCGAGAGCTTTCGGGGCGGATGACTCTGAATCACTCGGTCAAGTCCGCCGCGCAGTCTGCAATCGGAATGGCCGAAATGTTGGCTCATGAAATCAAAAACCCCCTGGCGGGTATTACCGGTGCCGCTCAACTGCTTGGGATGAATGTGGACCCTCAGGACCTTGAATTGACGGATCTGATCGTCGCGGAAAGTCGGCGGATCGTGAAACTGCTGGAGCAGGTTGAGCAGTTCGGCAACCTCTCGCCCCCGGGTCTCAAACCCGTCAATATTCACGATGTATTGGATCGGGCACGCCGGTCGGCATTGCTGGGTTTCGGGGCGAACATGGCGATTGTCGAGAACTACGACCCGTCTTTGCCAATGGCTTATGGCGATCCGGACCAGTTGCTGCAGGTCGTTTTGAACCTGCTGAAAAACGCCGCCGAAGCGGCGGGAAGCGAAGGCGGCACAATACGACTGCGTACCTATTTTGAACATTCCTTCCGCTTGCGACGAAGCGACGGGTCCGGGCATTCACTTCCATTGCAGATCGAGATAGTCGATGATGGGCCGGGGTTGCCGGAAGACATCAAGGCCGACATCTTTGATCCGTTCGTGTCCGGGCGCGAGAATGGAACGGGCCTTGGGCTGGCTTTGGTCAGCAAAATTATTTCCGACCATGATGGATGGATATCGGTGGATTCGGTTCCAGGGCGAACCGTATTCCGCTTGTCACTTCGCCGCGCTCCGCGCGATGCGAACCCAGAGGAGAACATTTGATGGATGGCACAGTTCTGGTCGCCGACGACGACCGTACGATCCGAACGGTTCTTACGCAGGCCCTGACGCGGGCGGGGTGCAAAGTTCACGCAACCAGTTCGCTGACCACGTTGATGCGATGGGTCGGCGAGGGCAAGGGAGATGTCATCATTTCCGACGTGGTCATGCCGGACGGCAACGGGTTGGAGATGCTGCCGAAGATCGCCCAGGACCGGCCTGGCCTGCCGGTAATCGTGATTTCCGCGCAAAACACGATCATGACGGCCATTCAGGCGGCCGAGGCAGAAGCCTATGACTATTTGCCGAAACCGTTCGATTTGCCAGATCTGATGAAGCGGACGGCTCGCGCCTTGGAGCAAAAGCGACGTTCGCCTCCAGAACTGCGAGATGCTCGCAGTGAACGCCCCGAAGAACTGCCCTTGGTGGGACGTACACCGGTCATGCAAGCCTTGTACCGGTTGGTGGCGCGGGTAATGAACACGGATTTGCCGGTGATGATTTCGGGCGAAAGCGGCACCGGTAAATCGCTAATCGCCAGGGCCCTTCATGACTTTTCGGACCGTCGAACCTTGCCGTTTATCACTGTTACCGGCGCAGATCTGCGGGAACTGGACGGCCCGGCGCGTGTTCTGGCCCGGGTTCGCGGCGGTACATTGTTGATCGATGAGGTGGCGGATATCGAGGAAGATATTCAGGCGCGGATAGTTCGGATGATCGATTCTCCAGGCGATCACATTCCTAGGTTCATTGCCACCAGCCAAAGCGATCTGGCGGAAGCGATGGAAGGTGGACGCATGCGCCAGGATCTTTATTACCGCTTATGCGGGGCGACACTCCATGTGCCGGCTTTGCGCGAAAGGGTTGACGACATTCCCCTATTGGTTGAACATTTTTTGGCTCGCGAGGCAAATGACACCTCTTCGAAACGGTGGCTTGGAAAAGAGGCACTCGATCTCGTGCGACGGTATTCGTGGCCCGGAAATGTGAGGCAACTGGAAAACGCGGTTCGGAGGCTGGGCCTGACAAGCCGAGGGAACGAGATCGCTCGTTCGGAAGTCGAAGCGGTACTGGGCAGTCAGCCAGAGATTGAGCCAGTACTGGGTGGCGGCGATAAGGAGAAATTGTCAGCTTCGGTAGCACGCCACCTGCGCCGATATTTCGATCTGCATGGAAATATGCTGCCTGCGCCTGGGTTGTACCAAAGGATTCTGCGAGAGATCGAGGCGCCGTTGATTGAAATTGCGTTGGATGCGACTGGAGGCAATCAAGCAAAATGTGCAGACCTTCTGGGGATTAACCGGAATACACTTCGAAAAAAGATTACAGAACTCGATATAGAGGTGACACGACGCCGCAAACTGATGTAATATCGCCACACAAACCGTGGCAGCTGGGTGTCCACCCGGCAAAGACCACGAAATATTGCGGTAAGCCGCTTTTGCGGCACATCAGAATGAGGGCAGCAGGTGGTATCCCGGTCACAGTACGGGTCAATCCCATCGATCAATCGGTGGCGCAAGTCCAGAAGATTGCGCAATTTCGGGACGTTGGGGCTTGTTCTTTTAGGGCCTGTTCTGGCCTTTGCAACGTATCTTGTCATCGGTCCATTTGATCTTGGCGCTTCCGCATCGGCCTTGCGGCTCGTTTTGCTGGCAGATTTGGTCTACGTCCTGTTCCTTGCCGCATTGGTGCTGGGGCAGCTGGGGCGTTTGGTTGTGGCACGCCGCGCCAAGTCGGCCGGGTCGCGCCTGCATTTGCGCTTGATTGGCGCATTCACGTTGTTGGCGTTGGTCCCGACGGTTACAGTTGCGATCTTTGCGGGGCTGACCATCAATATTGGTTTGGAAGGCTGGTTTTCGGATCGAGTGCGCCAGGTGGTTGGGTCATCTCTGTCCGCTGCCGAAGCCTATGAACTGGAGCACCGCGAAGGCTTGCGCCAAGACGCGATTGTTCTTGCACGTTTTCTCGATCGGGCGCGTCAATTGAACTATTTTGTTACTGACGCCGAGCTGCGCGAAGTGCTGGCGCAGGGCCAAAGCCAGATACAACGCGGATTACGCGAAGCCTATATCATCGACGGAACAGGTGAAATCCGAGCACGGGGAGATCGTTCTTACCTATTCAATTTTGAAAAACCAACAAACAATGAGATTGTACAATCGGACGATGAAGGCTTTCTGATCATCCAAGACTGGGGCAACAACGAATTCCGTGCGCTTGTTCCCCTGGAAGTGTATCTGGATCGCTATCTGTATGTGAGCCGGGAAGTCGACGGCGAAATACTAAATCTTCTGGATGATACAAAGGAAACAGTGCGGTTTTACCAGCAACTGGAAAGTGAGCGCGGCAAGGTTCTTTTTGAATTCGGGCTTTTGTATCTGGGATTTGCGGTCATCCTTATTCTGGCTGCGGTGTCCTTAGGCATGTGGTTCGCTGAACGATTGTCGCGCCCGGTCGGCTGGCTGACAACGGCGGCACAGCGTGTTGGGGCAGGGGATTTGAGCGTGCAAGTGGCCGAAGGTGATGGAGATGATGAAATATCGATGTTGGGTCGCTACTTCAATCAGATGACGCGACAACTTAAAGGCCAACGCGACGCCTTGCTTGAGAACACGCAACAAATCGAACGCCGGCGTAGGCTCTTCGATTCGGTTTTGAGCTCGGTTACTTCTGGCGTTGTAGGGCTGGATTCGGGCGGAAAGATCACCTTTGTGAACCGATCGGCAGAACGCTTGCTCGATTGGACGGGTGATGAACAGAGTCTGGCTTTGGGGGTTGCGGTACCAGAGTTCCTGCCACTTTTCGAAACACTGGAAATCGGGACGCAGGAGACTGTTCAGGGAGAAGTCAAAGTGACCCGGAAGGGTCGGCTGGAAAATCTGTTAGTTCGAATGTCGACTCGGCGTAACGAGGATGGCAGACTTGAGGGCTATGTGGTCGCCTTTGACGATGTCACTGATCTGGTCAGTGCACAACGTATGGCTGCTTGGGGCGATGTGGCCCGACGGATTGCACACGAAATCAAGAATCCGCTGACGCCAATTCAGTTAAGTGCTGAAAGAATAAAACGAAAATTCTCGCATAAGCTTGATGGGGAAGACTGTGATGTTCTCACGGCGATGACGGATGTAATCGTGCGTCAGACCAATGATCTACGGCGTATTGTCGATGAGTTCTCCAAATTTGCGCGAATGCCAGATCCGGACCGGCACGAAGAAGATTTGGTCGAGTTGGTTCGGGAAGCCGTGCTGTTACAGCAGGCAGGGCAACCGGATGTCAGAATCGAGGCGGATCTTCCTGAAGAACCCATCATTGTGGATGTGGATGCGACGATGCTCAATCAAGCACTGACAAACCTTATCAAAAACGCCGGAGAAGCGATAGAAACTTTTAGGAAAAATGGCGTCCTTGAACATCATGCTCCGGAAATCCGCGTGGCGATGAGGGAGCTTACCGATGGTGTCCAAATCACGATAGCCGATAACGGCATTGGGTTACCTGAGGATCGGGCGAGACTGTTTGAGCCTTATGTGACTACGCGAGACGAAGGTACCGGGCTCGGTTTGCCCATCGTCAAGAAGATCATTGAAGAACACGGCGGCAATCTCACCCTGGAGGATGCGCCGGTTTTCGACGGACAGGACCATTTCGGTGCAATGGCCGTGATCCGCTTACCAAGGGTCCGGAGCGACCCGAGATCCGAACCACAAAAGCAGGCAATTAAACCCAATTTGAAAGCAGGCCAATCATGAGTGATATTCTGATCGTAGATGACGAGCGCGATATTCGCGAACTGGTGTCCGATATCCTGGAGGACGAAGGGTATTCCACCCGCCTGGCTGGCAATTCGGATGAATGTATGACGGCAATCAATTCCGAGCCGCCGGGGCTGCTGATCCTGGATATCTGGCTCAAGGACAGCCGGATGGACGGGATTGATATCCTCAAAGCGGTGAAGCGCGACAATCCCGATGTACCGGTTGTGATCATATCCGGGCACGGCAATATAGAAATTGCGGTGGCTGCAATCAAACAAGGTGCCTATGATTTCATAGAAAAACCCTTCAACATTGATCAGTTGATGGTTGTCATCCGGCGCGCGATGGAGACATCGCGTCTGCGGCGCGAGAATGCCGCGCTGAAACGGCGCGAAGTCAGTTGTTCCGATATGATCGGTAAGTCCGCTGCCTTCCGTACGATGCAGAACCAGTTGGACAAGGTCACGAAATCCAATGGGCGAGTAATGTTGCGAGGACCGGCGGGTTCAGGCAAGGAAATCGCCGCACGCTATATCCACGCCCATTCAAATCGCGCAAACGCTCCATTCGTGACCGTTAATTGTGCGGGGATGGAGCCCGAGCGCATGGAAGAAGTGCTGTTTGGGCGTGAATCTTCTGAACGCGGCATAGAATCCGGGTTACTGGAGGAAGCGCATGGAGGTGTGATTTATTTCGACGAAGTGGCCGACATGCCGCTTGGTACGCAGTCAAAGATCCTGCGCGTTCTGGTCGATCAGCAATTTCAAAGAGTGGGCGGAACAGACAAGGTTCGCGTTGATCTTCGCGTGATCTCTTCGACAACCCGGGACCTTGAAAACGAAATTCGCGAGGAGCGCTTCCGTGAGGAACTGTATCACCGGCTGAACGTGGTTCCGGTGGCCGTGCCTTCATTGGAAGAGCGGCGAGAAGACATTCCGATGCTGGCGCAGCATTTCATCGACATGTGTCACGAAACACAGGGATTGCCACTACGTGAGCTTAGCGACGAGGCCGTTGCCCTGATGCAAACGATGATCTGGCCGGGTAATGTGCGGCAACTCAAGAACCTGGTGGAGCGAGTTTTGATCTTAGGGGAGAGCGCCGGCGTGATCGAAGCGCGGGAACTTCCTAACGAGGATCAAAGTGCCGAAGACGAAGGGCGTGTCGTTTTGTCCGGGGCGTTGGCGACACTGCCTTTGCGTGAAGCACGCGAGGCGTTCGAGCGGGAATACCTTTTGACGCAGATCAACCGCTTTGGTGGAAACATCAGTCGGACCGCAAGCTTTGTCGGGATGGAGCGTAGCGCGTTGCATCGTAAGTTGAAGTCGCTTGGAGTTGTCACATCCAACAAATCCGGTGCCCGAGTTGCGCATGTGGACGAAACGGAACCGGCAGAATAGGAGACATGAAAGAGTCACCCCGCTTGTTGCGGGGTGATGATCTGAAATGTGCCATCGTCGAATTTGACAAAACACGCCCCTTCGCCCAGTGGCGGCAAGGTCGTTGTCCGAGACGCCGGAACAAGAGATTTCACGTTTTGCCTGCAAGGCGGAAGGCTGACCGGCCGGTAGCCCTTTTGCGCCATGCACTGTGCCTCGACGCGATTGCGAAGGCCCTTATTGACGTCGACGGTATAGAGGTGCCCCGGCTGCCACCAACCGCCGGTTGTGTAGCATTGGCCAGAGCTGTTGCAGACGGTTCGGCCAGGGTAATAGATTGGTGGGCTTTGGCGAACCTGGTTTGCGACCGGAGCGTCTCGGAGCGCCTTGATCTGACAATCAGTGGTCTCGGTCTGCATCTTCGAAACTGATGCGCCTTCGCGATAGTACAGAGACAGCGGACCGCAGGCCGTAAGAGCGAGGATGAGCAAGCTGGTGGGGATCACTGTTTTCATTAGCTTACATTGCCTCAACCATGGGTTTAAGACAATTGAATTGACCGCCAGAATTGCATCTGTCATTCAAAACGCTCAGGCAGAAGGGCCAGAGAAATGAAGGTCATCATTTGCGGCGCAGGTCAGGTCGGATGGCAGATCGCGCGTCACCTTTCCGGAGAGTTGAACGATGTCACGGTCGTTGACAACAATCCCGACCTTGTGCGCCGGGCCACGGAAACGCTGGATGTACAGGGAATCGCGGGCTTTGCCAGCTATCCGGATGTGTTAGAGCGAGCAGGTGCGCGAGACGCAGATATGATCATTGCGGCAACTCATTCAGATGAGGTGAACATGGTCACCTGTCAGATGGCCCATTCGGTTTTTTCAATCCAACGAAAGATAGCGCGTTTACGGGCGAAGTCCTATCTCGAGGCAATCCACTCGGATTTGTACCGGCGCGACCACCTGCCTATCGATGTGGTTATCAGCCCCGAGCGCGAAGTGGCCGCCGCTGCCATGCGCCGTTTATCTGCACCTGCAGCGTTTGACACCGAGATTTTCATGGGCGGTCGGGCGCAGCTTTTGGGCATCCGAGTTGAAGAGGCTTGCCCGATCATCAACACGCCATTGCGGCAGCTGACAGACCTGTTTTCAACCCTCAAGTCTATTGTTGTCGGCGTCCGACGAGCCGGTTCGCTGTTCGCACCCGAACCTGATGATCAACTTTTCGTCGGCGATGAATGCTACGTTTTTACCGCAGTGGAAGACGTGGATCGAACCATGGAAGTTTTTGGCAAGACCCAGAAACGTCAGGATCGGATTGTGATTGTCGGCGGCGGAAATGTCGGTCTGGAAGTGGCCAAGACACTGGAGGAGCGTGAGGGAAGGGTACGGGTCAAGATCATTGAGCGCGACCGACGTTGTGCGGAAAGGGCAGCCGAAGCGCTGGAACGTACCATTGTTCTGAATGGAGACGGCCTTGATTCCGCGCTTCTCAAAGAAGCGGGAATCGAACGCGCTGATGCAATGTTGGCGGTGACCGATGATGACCGGACCAACATGCTCGCGGCCGTTAGGGCAAAGGCTGACGGATGTCCGCTGGCCATCGCGCTGGTCAACGACCCGAGTATGGTGGCGCTGATGGGCCCCTTGGGTGTTGATGCGTATATCAACCCGCGCGCGACCACAGTCAGTTCCATCCTGCGCCACATTCGCCATGGCCGTGTACGCCAGGTTTATTCGATCGGCGATGCCGAGGCTGAAGTGATCGAGGCAGAGGTTTTGTCGACCTCTCCCATGGCAGGTCAAAAATTGCGCGATATCGACTTTCCCGAAGGCGTACTTGTCGGAGCTGTGCGCAAGGGTGACGAGGTTCTTCGACCAACCGGAAGCCTTCGGATCGAAGAAAAAGACGTTTTGGCGATTTTCGCCATGGCCGACGATGTCGCCGAGGTCGAACGGCTCATGCAGGTTTCAATCGATTTTTTCTGATGGCGGTCCGGGCAAAGCAAAAAATCGGGTACTTGCGGCGCATGCCGCTGTTCCTGGTTATTTGGGGAATTGCATCGATTTCCATGTGGATTCCGGCCAGCTATTCGCTGGCGCTAAATGATCATCCAACATCTCGGTCTTTTTTTTATTCGGGTCTGGTTGGACTGGTGATTGTGGCGATGGTTGCGCTGGCAATGCTCAACCGGTTTCCGAAACGGGGTACTTTGGGCCAACTGGCCGCGCTGCTTGCGACGTTTGCGTTCATGCCGATTTTTTTGGCAATTCCCCTCCACGACGCATTGGGCACAACGACTTTTCTCAATGCCTATCTGGACATGGTCAGCGCGTTGACGACGACCGGTGCAAATGTTTTTCCTGATCCTCAACGGCTGTCTGCGCCGTTGCATCTGTGGCGCGCTCAGGTGGGCTGGATGGGGGGGCTGCTAATGTGGATTGCCGCCTCTGCTATCTTGGCGCCTTTGTCCTTGGGCGGATTTGAAGTAACGGCCAAGGGGGAGCCAGGGCGTGCTGTTTTCGGCGTGGTGCAAAGTGAAAGAGCCGATCCTCGCGGGCGGTTGTTTAAGATTTCAAGAACGCTCGTTCCAGTTTATACCGGTCTTACTGGTGTCATATGGGTTCTGCTTCTGATTGCAGGCGAAAAAGGCTTGACTGCAATCTGCCATGCGATGTCAATCATGGCCACTTCCGGGATATCACCAGTTGGCGGTCTCGAAGGGTCGACGTCGGGATTGACCGGCGAAGCGATCCTGTTTCTGTTTTTGTTCTTTGCCCTGTCACGTCTGACTTTTTCGTCTGATACTGCGGCTTCGGGTTACTCGCGTCTGGACAAAGACCCCGAATTTCGCGTGGGTCTGCTTTTTGTGGTATCCGTTCCACTCATCTTGTTTTTCAGGCACTGGCTGGGTGCTTATGACGTCAACGCTGAGATGAATGCGGAGTTAGGATTACGGTCTTTGTGGGGCAGTATGTTCACTGTGCTCTCTTTTCTGACGACGACAGGGTTTGTCAGTTCCGATTGGGCTGAGGCACAGCAATGGTCAGGGCTGGGAACGCCGGGAATGATTCTGATGGGGCTCGCCATGGTCGGTGGTGGTGTGGCCACTACTGCTGGGGGCGTGAAGCTTTTGCGTGTTTTTGCACTTTACCTTAACGGGCTGCGTGAGATGGAGCGGTTGATCTACCCATCCTCGATCAGCGGAACGGCAGGTGGACATCGGCGAATTCAACGCGATGGGGCCTTCATTGCTTGGATCTTTTTCATGTTGTTTGCGATTTCGTTGACCGTTTTCACCATTGTGTTCTCTGTTTTGGGGTCGAGTTTCGAGCAATCTATGGTGCTAACGATCGCTTCACTGACGACGGCCGGACCGCTGATTGAAACCGCCACCGAAATACCGATCCGGCTCGTCGAGCTCGGTGTGGGAGCAAAATTCACGCTTTGTGCCGCAATGATAATCGGTCGTCTTGAAACACTGGCAATAATTGCACTTTTGACCCCATCCCTGTGGCGCGCCTAAAGAAATTGCTTGACGTCACGTCATGCTTTTCCTTTTTTCGTCTGGAATATCCTGTCGCGGCACTTCATACTGCGCCAGAGGGAGCGCGTTGGTCCGCAGCGCGTAGCAAGAACAATGGCGAGATTATAAAAATATGGCTTCGGACAGACAGAATCTTCAGGATGCGTTCCTGAATAACGTACGGAAAGCTAAAGTTCCGGTTACGATTTTCCTGATCAACGGTGTTAAATTGCAGGGTGTGATTACCTGGTTCGATAATTTTTGCGTATTGTTGCGCCGCGACGGACAGTCGCAGTTGGTCTACAAGCACGCGATATCGACCATCATGCCGTCGCAGCCAATTAACCTTTATGAGGGCGAAGACGCCTCTTGATGGAACATGACAGGACGCTCACCCGGGCGTGGGTGCTGCATCCGGATATCAAGTCAGATGATGAACGTCGTCTTCCGGGACCGGCGCTGCAAGAAGCTGTAGCACTTGCTGCAGCTTTGCCTGATCTGGACGTAATCGGGTACGATATTGTGCGCTTGCAGCGAGCGCAGCCCGGTTATCTGTTTGGCAGTGGCAAGATCGAAGAGCTGGGTGACCGGTTTCACGAAAACAAGATCGAGCTTGTCCTGATTGATGGCCCGGTGACACCGGTACAGCAGCGCAATCTCGAGAATGCTTGGAAGGTCAAGATCCTGGACCGAACGGGCTTGATCCTTGAAATATTCAGTGCCCGCGCCCGCACCCGAGAAGGTGTGCTGCAGGTCGAAATGGCCGCGCTTAGCTATCAACGCACAAGACTAGTCCGGGCCTGGACCCACCTTGAACGGCAGCGTGGGGGGCTTGGGTTTGTCGGCGGTCCTGGTGAAACTCAGATCGAGGCCGACCGACGCGCCATTGACGAACAACTGGTTCGCCTGCGCCGGCAATTGGAGAAGGTGGTGAAAACCCGCACTCTGCACCGCGCAGCGCGAGCCAAGGTTCCATATCCAATTGTCGCGCTGGTGGGCTATACCAACGCAGGAAAGTCGACCCTCTTCAATCGTTTGACCGGCGCGGAAGTAATGGCCAAGGACATGCTGTTCGCCACGCTGGATCCAACGATGCGCCGCGTGCAGCTGCCTGACGGTCCCGAAGTAATTTTATCGGACACGGTCGGGTTCATTTCATATTTGCCGACTGAACTGGTCGCGGCATTTCGTGCCACCTTGGAAGAAGTTCTGGGCGCGGACCTGATCATTCATGTGCGCGACATCAGCCACAGCGAAACTGAAACGCAGGCACAGGATGTCGAGGCGATTCTGGCATCATTGGGCGTGACCGAGGATCGACTACGGTTGGAGGTCTGGAACAAGGTCGACTTGCTTGAAGACGAAGCACGAACCTCCGTTTTGGCACGAGCTGCGCGAGACAAGAAAATCTTTGCGATCTCCGCAGTTAGCGGCGAGGGGGTGGAACCACTTCTGGCAGCAATAGCGCAAGAACTTCAAGTGGTGCGCAACGAGGCTGTGTTACATCTTGGTTTTTCCGAAGGCCGCAAGCGGGCATGGTTGTTCGCACAAGACGTTGTGCAGTCCGAAACTCAATCGGACAAGGGTTTCGAGCTCTCTGTTTTGTGGACACCTATTCAAGAAGCCAGATTTGATGCGTTATGAAGTTCAGCCGCCAACGATCTGTTTTTGATAGTCTTCAGCGTTGAACCAGCCTTTGGCGTTTAGGATTTTCAGGTCAGAATCGAAATCCCACTCTTCCCATCCACGGCAAATGACAAGATTTCCGGTCTCGGCATGGTGACCTTCCATCGTCCAGACAAACAGTGCGTGATTGCCCGCTTTGCGCATCATATCGCATCGGATCTCCAGGTCCGGAAAGGCAGCAAAAATGCTGTGCGCGAGTTCTTTTATCGCTGAATGGCCCTGAATGACGTCACCGCCATTCACGCAGGTTTTTCCATCCGGAGCAAAAAATGAGACCACGGTATCGGCATCCGCTGAACTCCAGGCGATTGCATAGTCGCGTGCAAGGTTTTGAAGAACGTCTTGAACACTGGCCATTGCCCCCTCCGAGTGGCGCGTCGGTTTGCCAAGAGTATGCCAACGAGGGTAGCTTCGTAAATGTCCTCCCGAGAATCGCGCGATTGATTGCCAAGGCCTCGTCTTTTGAACTCAGCGGGGGATCAGATTTGTTGTGCCGACCGCCGCAGCCCTGGCGAGATCGGCATCCAGAGACATTGGCACGTATTCGCCACGCCGCCAAAGCTGTGCGAGGTCGTCATAGTGGCGCGACAGGAAATGTCCCGACTGACCGGTGGAGGTAATAAAAACAGAACTATCCGGATCGGCGAAGTCATAAACGCCCCGATACCCTGCGCCGTGAACGTTGAGGAACGGATTGGGCCCTTCACCCGATGTGCGGCCGCGCTGGAGGGTGTTGTCCCCGCCGCTGGTGGACTGGCGGATATTGACGAAATAGCGAAGGACCGGAACCGATCCCAAAACCTGATGATCGTGAGTCGCCTGATGTGCATCCCCCCAACGCAGCGCCTCTAGTGATCCGCCATACTTTTCGGCTACCCAGATCAGCGCGTCGTCAAGGGCAAGGCGGGCCATATCCGTGCAAATTTCCAAGGGAGCACTTTGGCGCACGTCACACCAGACTGATGCTCCGTCGATGTCGCGAAAGACCCGTTCGATGAAAAGTGGCTCCACATGTTTGAATTCGCTGACCAGTGGCCCAAGTTCGTCAGCTATCAGCCGCTTTTGCAACGCCCGAACCCATGCCGCATAGATGAGCGGTTCGGGAAGGTGCTCGTTCATCTCGCCATTCCATTCGGCCAGCAAGGCAAGGGCAATCTGTCGTCGCCGCTCGGGTGTGCCCTCGGGTGCGGATTCGCCTGTAAACCAAAGATCTGCACCGATGAGCGGCAATAACGTTCGTGCTGTGATACTGACAGGATCCAACTGCGCTTCTATGAAACTGTCGCGGGTGTGCACCTCGCGGTTCTGCATTAGTTTTTCCCATCGCTGCACGCGTTGGGTGTCGCCCCAGACAAAAGAAACGTGATTTGGAAATGGTCTGTCGATGATCTTGTTGTTGGTATTGCCCATTAAGCCACCGGAAGGTGAGACGAATTCGGGGTTTTCGGAATAGGGCGCGCGCCCCTGCCAGCGATTTTCTGTGCGCCATCCCTGACTGGGCAATCGGCCCTGACTTTGGTGCGCCGGGTCGCGATCGGGTATCGCGCCGACCAGCTTCATGGCTATGGTGTTCTTGTCTGCAAGGGACAAGTTCTGTGCCGGGGCAATGAACGCTTCGGTGGACCGTATTGCTTCGCGCACGTTGTTCGAGTTCATCAAGGCCAATGAGGCGCTCATCGATGTGTCACTTGGGCTCAACACAGTCCAGGCAAGTGACACAACGTGGCCAGGTGGGGTTATGGTTTCGAGGCTATAGTGACTTCCAGGCAGGACAGGTCCGTTTTCGGTCCAGCGCAGGGTCAGAGTGATCGGTGGGGCGTCCTTGATCTCGATAATGGAAGGGCGCGATTCGAATGACCTATAGCCATCCGGCGTCAGGTACTCTTCGGGATTGTCTGGATTGAGTTTTTCGACATAGAGATCCTGATCATCCATATAGGCTGATGTCAGCCCCCAGCCCAAACGATCGCTCCGGCCAACCATGATGGCCGGAACTCCGGGAATCGAGGCCCCTATAATTCCACCATTCTCCAATTCGAGCCGGGTAAGGTACCAGATTGTAGGCGCCGAAAACCCAAGATGCGGATCGTTGGCCAACAGAGTTCCTCCACTGGCGGATCGGTTCGGTGCTGCCGACCATGCATTCGACGCGCCAGCCAGACCCCGTTTCGGAAATGGTGACAAGGGGTCGGCGAGCATTGCCGTGCCTTTGGCGTAACGCGGGACATCCGGAAAGAGGGCGGCGTATTCTGGCAATGCGGCTGTGCCCGGCCCAGGGACATCCGGCAAGATATCAGCCAGTCGTGCCGGGTCGTCCAGCATCAGAGAGACGCGGGCGCGCAAAACCTCCTCTTCCAAATGGCCGGACAGTTGCAGACCCATCAGTTTGATGATTGCAAGGCTATCGCCGGGGCGCCACGGAGCGACAGGAGCGTTGAACAGAAACATTTCGGGTGCGCCGCGCCCCAGGGCATCCTCGTTGATCTCGGTGAGTCGCGCATTGACGCCAGCAGCATAGGCTTGAAGGGCTTTTTTGGTGTAGTCGTCTTGAACATCGACGGATTTCTGGGCAAGCCGATAAAGATCAAACCGCCTGAGCAATTTATCGATCGGAACGGTCCTTTGACCGAATATCTCTGACAGGCGCCCTTGGGCAGTTCGCCGCATCACCGTCATTTGCCACAGTCGGTCCTGTGCGTGCGCATATCCCAAACCAAAGAAAACATCGGGATCGCTCTCGCCAAAGATGTGCGGAACGTTCGAATGATCGCGTACAATTTCGACCGGAGCGGTCAGGCCTTCGACTTTGACCGACTTATTGTACTCCGGCAGCGACTGGCTGGCGAGGAAATAGACCAATACCACACCGGCGACGACCAGAGCGACGAGGCCAGCCGCGATCCGCATCAACCAGCGAAAAAGAAGACCCATGAACTCCCCGTGAGGTTTGAGTTTCGCATTCGCGCGGAGATTAGTGGAAGCTTGCCGGAACCGGAAGGGGAGTTGGCGACAAGTTCCGCAATGTCTGCGCGCGCCGAAGAATCATCACGTTCGGCACGCATTTAATTCGGGCAGAAATCAGGGAATGATCCGCGTATATTTGGCACCTTCCAAAGACGCACCGATCTGAAGGCCTGCCTGGCCGAAAATGGCAGCCAGAACAGGCGTGCGCAGGGTCGTGGTGTCAGCAGTCAAAGTTTGCCCCTGGTCGCTGACCACGTAGCCGATATCCGCACCGGCAGTCCATCCGCTTGAGCGGCGGAAATCGTTCAGTGCGTCCTGTGTCATGAAGAACAGGACATGCGCATATTGTTGCGCGCCGATCTGGAAACCGGCCGTTCCCTTGACCGCTGAATAGTAGTCGACAGTTGCCCCGTTGATGCGCAACGCTCCGCGCCCATAACCACCGCCAAAGATGAAGCCAGCTTCGGTAATAAGTGGCATTACCAGCATCCCATTGGCTTTTTGCGCAATTTCGACAGTGTTGGGATAGCGCGAATACATTTCGTTTAGCGTCGCGTCGACCCGAGCATCGATCGTCGCCGCGTTGGAGTTGCCGACGCCATTCCCGCAAGCTGCGGTAAGGGTCAGCCCGGCCATGCCAAAGGCAAAGCCGCGACGGGTCAGTCGGAAGGTGTTGGAACTGCTCATATCTCGTTTCTCTGTATTGGTGCCTGATCAAGCCGAGTTTTCCCGGTCTTGCGGGCGAGGATACGCCGATTGCTCGGGTCTGTCACGGGAAAGCTGCCCACCGGATCCGCACAATAGGCGAAAAATTGCGGGAAATTGAGCTGTTAGCCATTCAAAAGCCGCGCAACTGCTGGGGCAAAGTACGTCAGGATGCCGTCGCAGCCCGCGCGTTTGAACGCCAGCAAGCTTTCAAGCATAACTTTCTCGCCATCAATCCAACCTTGTTGCGCCGCGGCCTGAACCATCGCGTATTCGCCGGACACTTGATAGGCATAGGTCGGAGCGCCGAACGTTTCCTTCACCCGCCGGCAGATATCCAGGTATGGCATTCCGGGTTTGATCATCACCATGTCGGCGCCTTCGGTCAGATCGCGCTCGATCAGACGCAACGCTTCGTTCGAGTTTGCCGGGTCCATCTGATAAGTTTTCTTGTCTCCCGTGAGCGCACCCGACGCTCCTACCGCATCGCGGAACGGTCCATAGAATGCACTGGCGTATTTGGCGGCGTAACTCAGGATCATCACGTTCTTGTGCCCTGCGTTTTCGAGGGCTTGCCGAATGGCACCGATACGCCCATCCATCATGTCCGAAGGACCGATGATGTCAGCGCCTGCCTCTGCTTGAGCGAGAGACATCTTGACTAGGGCGTCGACGGTGGCGTCGTTAATGATTTCGCCGTCCACAACATAGCCGTCATGCCCATTGATGTTGTAGGGGTCCAAAGCGACGTCAGTCATCACGGCAATGTCAGGTGCCGCTGCCTTGATCGCCCTGATCGCACGGTTGGACAGGTTGTCGGGGTTCCATGCTTCGGCGCAGTCTTCGGTTTTCAGGTTTGGATCGGTGTATGGAAATATGCAGATTGCGGGTATACCTAACGCCTGCGCCTCGACTGCGGCATCGCTGATCAGATCAACGGAGCGGCGAAAGACGCCGGGCATGGATGGCACGGGTTCTTCGATGCCATCACCGTCACGAACAAAGACCGGCCAGATAAGATCATTGATCGACAGAGTGTTCTCGCGAACAAGGCCTCGGATAGCTTCGGATTGACGCGCGCGGCGGAAACGAGTGTTGGGAAATGGGGCAATAGTGGGTTTCATGACTCGCTCTCCTTGCACATTTGCGCATTGGGTGGCATGAATTCCCACCAGCCTCAAGTGTACCAATGGCCGCGTGGCCGCAATAGAACGACCTTGCGGCGAAGAAATAAAAGGGTAACGCGGTTGGACTGGTATTCCTCGATCATCGAACTCATAGATATGCGAAGTTTTTCGAATCTATGGTTCTGGATCGCGCTTGCCGTGGTGTGGTCTTCGGCAAGTCACTGGGTATTGGGCGTGCCGTACGACTTGATCCAGCGCGCCCGGCGCACCGGGGGGCAGGCCGAGGTGGATTTTTTGGATATCGTCCGGATCAATGTGAATCGGATACTCTTTATTGCCGATGTCTCGGGCGTATGGCTGTTGGGCATCATATCATTTCTTTTGACCGTGTTGCTGACGCTTGGATTCTACTACGGAATCGAGTTTGCGCAGGCGGTTTTTCTTTTGGCGTTTCCTATGTCTCTTGTCGCCTTGCTGAACCTGTCATTGGCGCGCCGAATCCGGGCAACAGAGCCGAACCTGGAGGTGATATCGAAGATGTTTCTGCGATGCCGCCTCTACACTCAACTCATCGGAATGGTATCGATCTTTGTAACATCCCTTTGGGGGATGTATCAAAACCTGTCGATTGGTGTTCTTGGCTAGGTGGAATTCAGGAAGGCGAAAACAATGAAGGCACCGAACCACGTGACAGTCGGCGGCGCCCCAGAAGGGTTTGACGCACAGCTGATCTTGAACGAAATCGCCAGGACAAAATCACCGGTGGCCCATGTCGCGCGCGATGACAAGCGGATGGAGGCGATGCGCGCAGCGCTCGCATTCTTTGCACCTGACATGCCCGTTTTTGTCTTTCCGGGTTGGGATTGTCTACCATATGACCGTGTGTCGCCGAACCCGGACATCGCAGCGGCTCGGGTGGCCACATTGGCCGCGCTTGCACATCAGATGCCAGCGCAGTTCGTTTTGTTGACGACATTGAACGCTGCGACCCAGCGTGTCCCATCCCGCGATGTGTTGCGCGAGGCCGCTTTTTCTGCCCGTGTCAATCACCGCATAGACGAGGCTGCATTGCGCAACTTTCTCGTTCGCATGGGGTTTTCCCAAAGCCCGACGGTGATGGAACCGGGTGACTACGCTATTCGCGGAGGGATAATCGACATCTTTCCGCCCGGTGAAAGCGGACCGGTGCGACTTGACCTGTTTGGAGATGTTCTTGATGGCGCGCGCCGGTTTGATCCAGGTACGCAGCGCACGACAGAAAAGCTAGAAGTGGTGGAACTAGCCCCGGTATCCGAAGTCATCATGGACGACGCCGCGATAACCCGGTTTCGCCAGAACTACCGTATCGAATTTGGCGCGGCAGGCACTGACGACCCGCTTTATGAAGCGGTAACCGCAGGCCGGAAACACCAAGGGATGGAACATTGGCTGCCCTTCTTTCATGACAGGCTTGAAACTCTTTTCGACTACCTTCCCGACGCCACGATCACTTTGGACGATCAGGTTACGCCGACCCGATTGTCGAGATGGGAAGGTATTGAGGATCAATATGAAACGAGGGTGTTGGCGCTGAAAAACCGTTCACGAATGGACACGGTGTACAAACCTGCGCCTCCCTCGCTTCTGTATTTAGACGATGCCGCATGGGGCAAAGCGGTTTCGGATCGACGGGTCTTGCAGTTCAATCCGTTGCCGCAATCGACGGGCCCTGGTGTAATCGATGCCGGAGGTCGGATTGGGCGTAACTTTGCACCCGAACGCCAACAGGAAAACATCAGTCTTTTCGGTGCGTTGGCTTCGCACATAAACGACAAGATGAAAAAAGGGCCGGTCCTCATTGCCTCTTATTCCCAAGGTGCGCGCGAGCGCTTGACCGGGCTGATCGAAGACGAGGGTCTGGCCGAGGCGATACCGGTCAAAGATGGCACAAGGATCGGAAACCGCGGCCTGCACTTGGCGGTTTGGGCTTTGGAACATGGGTTCGAAACGCCCGATCTGACGGTAGTTTCCGAACAAGACGTTCTGGGCGACAGACTGATCCGCCAGCCCAAGAAACGCCGCAAGGCCGAAAACTTCCTTACCGAGACCCAGTCGCTCAGCCCCGGCGATCTGGTTGTCCATGTTGACCATGGTATTGGGCGCTATCAGGGGATGGAAGTGATCACGGCCGCCGGAGCGGCGCATGAATGCCTGTTGTTGGAATATGCCGAACAGGCCAAGCTGTACTTGCCGGTCGAAAACATCGAACTTCTATCCAAATACGGTCACGAAGAGGGCTTGCTGGATCGCCTGGGCGGCGGTGCGTGGCAGGCAAAGAAAGCCCGGCTCAAGGAAAGAATCCGAGAGATGGCCGACCGCCTGATCCGGATTGCCGCCGAACGCGCCTTGCGCAAGGCGCCGGTCATGGACCCTCCGCATCACGCGTGGGAGGAATTCAGCGCGCGCTTTCCTTACCAGGAAACCGAGGATCAGCTGCGCGCCATTTCGGACGTGATGGAAGATCTACATTCAGGTGTTCCTATGGATCGGCTGATATGCGGTGATGTGGGGTTCGGAAAGACCGAGGTCGCGATGCGGGCAGCGTTTGTGGCCGCCATGTCCGGCCTGCAGGTTGCAGTGATCGCGCCAACGACCTTGCTCGCTCGCCAGCACGCGGCGTCCTTCAGGGACAGGTTTCGGGGCTTTCCATTGCAGGTCCGGCAATTGTCTAGATTTGTTTCAGCCAAGGAGGCGCAACAAACCCGCGAAGGGCTTGCAAACGGAACGGTTGATATCGTGATAGGCACACACGCGTTGCTGGCAAAGGGCATTCGGTTCAACAATCTTGGACTTCTAATCATAGATGAAGAACAGCATTTTGGTGTGGGTCATAAGGAACGGCTGAAACAACTGCGGTCGGACATCCACGTTCTGACACTGACCGCAACGCCAATACCGCGCACGTTGCAACTGTCACTGACCGGTGTGCGTGACCTGTCGATCATTGGAACGCCGCCTATCGACCGCCTCGCGATCCGGACTTATGTGAGCGAATTCGATTCAGTTACGATCCGTGAGGCATTGTTGCGCGAGCACTATCGGGGTGGGCAGAGTTTTTACGTGGTCCCGCGAATTTCCGATCTGCCGGATATCGAACAGTTCCTGAAAGACCAATTGCCCGAACTGACCTATGTGGTTGCCCATGGGCAAATGGCGGCGGGAGAATTGGATGACCGGATGAATGCCTTTTATGACGGCAAGTATGACGTTCTTTTGGCAACGACCATCGTTGAAAGCGGTTTGGACATTCCGACCGCGAACACGATGGTGATCCATCGGGCGGATATGTTCGGGTTGGCGCAGCTATATCAGATCAGGGGCAGGGTAGGGCGCTCCAAGACCCGCGCCTATGCCTATCTGACGACCAAGCCGCGAATGAAGCTGACGCCCGCCGCCGAAAAGAGGCTGCGTGTTCTTGGTTCGCTCGACACGCTTGGGGCGGGATTCACTCTGGCATCGCAAGACCTCGATATTCGAGGTGCCGGGAACCTGTTGGGCGAGGAACAATCCGGCCAGATGCGCGACGTGGGCTATGAACTGTATCAATCAATGCTGGAAGAGGCGATTGCAAAGATTAAGGCCGGAGAACTCGGGGGCCTGAGCGATGCCGACGACCAATGGGCGCCACAGATCAACCTTGGTGTTTCGGTTCTGATCCCCGAGGATTTCGTACCGGATTTGGATGTGCGGCTAGGTCTGTATCGCCGGTTATCGTCACTGTCGTCCAAGGTGGAGCTAGAAGGCTTTGCCGCAGAATTGATCGATCGTTTCGGTTCTCTTCCCAAGGAGGTCAACACCCTTCTACTGGTGGTTCGTATCAAGGCAATGTGCAAACGGGCAGGGATCGCCAAGATGGATGGGGGGCCAAAAGGGGCGACGATCCAGTTCCACAACGACAAGTTTGCTTCACCCGAGGGGTTAGTGGAGTTCATTCAGAACCAGCGCGGGTTGGCAAAGGTCAAAGACAACAAGATTGTCGTGCGCCGCGACTGGAAAAATGACAGCGACAAGATCAAGGGCGCCTTTGCAATAGCTCGCGATTTGGCCGAGAAGGTGATCGAGACCAAGAGAAAGGTTAAAGCCTGAGACGTCAGTCTCCTGCAACAAAGGTGCACAGTTGCCAGTCACCGTTTGGTGATTTTGCGAAGGCTGCACGATACCCAACCATGGACCATAAAAAGTCGCGGTGCATGTAGCCTTCCGCCCCGTCTGTAAGCCGGATTTTTTGGTAGTCGGCGTCAGGATCGAAACCGAACGCGAAAACGACTTCGTGACTGATGAGATCAAGGATCGTAGCGTCTGAAGTGCCTTCCGAGCGCAAAGCTACTCTCTCTCCGGTCACAAAATACGTATCAAATGGGTCGACATCTGCAGGCAACCTGATCTGCCACTGATAAGGCATCCAGAACTCGCCCTGTTCATCGAAATATCCCGGCGCTTCAAGCGTATCCGAAAGTGCGGTCCAGTATTCTGCGCGCAACTCATCGGCCTCGTGTTGAAACTCTTCGGACAGGGTTTCCGGCGGTAGAGTGAGGTTCAGGCGAAGCTCCTCTGGGCCACCCTGGCCTCCGAGGCTGAGGTGAATGTCCGGGCATGCCGAGGCCACAACAGTTTCGACATCACGATTAGCCACTGCTATCCTAAGACCTTTGCGGAATACCTCGAGGTCTGGGTCGCTTCCGGCTTCGTCTGTAGGTGGAAAGGATTGGCGTTCAGCGAGTGCATGAGTGGCAAAAACAGTAAGTGACAGTAGTATCCAGAATCTCATTCCGCAGCCTTCATTGCAGCCCGAGCACAGAAACATGATGCGCCGACTACCCGGTCCGCTCTTGCCAGTGCAAAATTTAGTTGTTGGTGAATCTGTTTTATTTCAGCATGTTCGCCACGTTTATTGAGGCAGTCATACAGCCCCTTAAGGCTCCAGACATTGTTCGGGTGGATAAGCGCGCGGCCAAGAGTCCCTGCTAAACCCAAATCTTCACGATAGACTGTTTCGGCTTCTTCAATACGGCCTTGTTCTAACAGCAAGGCCCCCAAAGCGTGGCGTGTCGGCTGCATCCAACCCCAAGGCTCGTCGTACTGCAAGCCATCGTCCAACTCGACGGAATGGCGCAAGTGAGAATAGGCGATGTCATAGTTGCCTTTCCGATACTCGATCTCGCCGCGCAACATTTCCTTTGCGACTTCAAGTAGATCGATAACCCTGTTGTTATGTAATAGACGTGTTTCCGGAACCCGTACTGCGGCTTTGAGGAACAGTTTTTCTTCGTTTTCCGCTTCACGGACCTGGCCGGTTGCCGCAAAAGCCAGAGCACGTGCATACCGCGTTGTCGCTGCGAGGGTGCAGAATAGATCCTCATCCTGGGGCATCTCAAGCTGCAGTGCCTCCTCCCAGCGGCCAAACCGGATCAGGATGTGCGGCCCCATGGCCATGTAACTTTCGAAATAGTCGGCCATGGGCGGGCTTTCGATGCGCAACATCTCTTCGGGTGTGGTGTCCCAGATACCTTGATTGGCGCGTAAGGCCGGTTCCATTTGACCGAGGAACAAGGAACCATAAATCACAAAGTGATAATTGTGCTGGCGATAGCCGGTATAAATGTTGAACGCGCCTTCGCGTTCGTAATACTTCAGATCGGCCTCGACGGCTGCCTCGTTCCAATGGACCACATTGTGATAATGGCCACATTGCACGTCGATATGGGTCGGCATGTGCACAAGGTGACCTGCATCCGGCACCAGTGTTCTGAGAACATCACCTGCTTTCAATGCTTTTTCGGGGGTCGGGGACATCTCCATCAGATGTACGTAAAGATGCAAAAGACCGGGATGAGACATGGCGGCCGGGTCATTGGCCATGGCCCATTCCATAACCTTCTGCGCTTCCAATGTGGCGGCACCTTCGGCAGGTTCGCCAGTTTCCAAATTCCACATCTGCCATGGAGTCAGGTTGAGCAGAGATTCGGCATAAATTGTTCGAACATCAAGGTGATCGTGAACCTCGGCAAACGCAGCCCGCATCGCATCCGCAAAATCATGATCCCAGAGGTGCATTTCATCAGTCAAATGGCGCTGAGGATAACGTGCTGGCAGAGCGCCAATCAGGGCGGATTCTGCCGGGGTCACACCGTCCACTAACGACAATGCCTTTTGCGTGGCGTCATAAGATTTGGCCAACGCATCAGCGCGACCTTGGGTATCCAAACGTTCCCAAGGCATGTTGTAATTTGGGCCGGAGGTATAGGCGATGCCCCAGTATGCCATGGCGCAGTCCGGATCCGCATGTGCTGCTTTTTCAAAGCAGGCGACAGCTTCGGTATGGTTATAGCCGTAGGTCCAGATCAAACCTCGATCAAACCAAAGCTGTGCCTGCGCAGACCGAGTTGTTACCGGGCTCGAATATGTTCCAAGATCGTAATAGGCGCTCATGAAGTCCCCCTTGCTTGAGGGGATTGTAGCCCACTTGTGCGAAATCAAACAGGTTATGCTGGTAAGTGGTCCTCGATCCGTCCCATGTGCAGCATCAATGCAAAGGCGACGATGCACATCGTGAGGGTGCCGAATGTCAGCGGTGTCAGCGAACCATCAAACAACAGCCCGACGGGAGCCGCAATTGCAGCAGCGAGTACCGTGGAGATCGCGCCGATAACGGATGCAGCCATACCCGCAATGTGCCCCATGGGTTCCATCGCGATGGCGTTCAGATTGCCTAGGGTTGTTCCAGCCATGAAAAAGATTGATGCCTGCCAGCCGACAAAGAGAGCAAAAGAAGCATTCGGCGGCAGATCGACAGAGTTCAGGGCAATGACAAGCGATGTCAACACGATCTGGGCGGCAAGTGTCCATGTCACCATCCTGCGCATACCGACCCGCACTACCACCGCTGCGTTAAGGACGCTGGCCGATCCAGATATCAGAGCCACGAAGCCAAACCAGAAAGGAAAGCTGTCGGCCCGATCATGGATCACATCATACACTGGTTGCACCATGGTCAACATGGTGAACAGAACCCCCATGCACAGGGTTTGGACGATGATCGACAAACGCACAGTCGGATGCGTGAACATTTCCATTGCGGAGCTGACCATCAAGGGAAGCCGTAAGGGGCGTCGGTTTTCGCGGGGCAACGATTCGGGCAGGCGCAGTCCCATCCAGGTAATCGAGATAAGAGAGAACAGTATGAAGGACATGAATATGCCACGCCAACCTGCCATTGCGATGACACCAGCACCGAGCATCGGCGCGACAGCAGGTACCAGCGTAAAGATCATCATGGCGATCGACACGATCCGCGCCATTTCGCGCCCGGCATACAGGTCCCGAACGATCGCCATGGCGACAACCCGTGGCCCTGCGGCTCCCAATCCCTGCAATACTCGCGCGGCCAGAACCATCTCAAGCGACGAACTGGCCCATGCAACTGCGGAAGCCAGGATATAAAGGCTGGCTCCTCCAAAGATCACCGGTTTGCGCCCGAAAGCGTCCGACAGTGGCCCGGTAAAGAAGGTGCCGATGCCCATACCCAAAACGAAGGAGGTCAAGATCAACTGCGCCCGATTCACGTCGCCCGGGCTGAGTTGTGCTCCGATCTCGGGCAGCGCGGGCAGCATTGAGTCGATCGAAAATGCGATTGTCGCGAACATCATTGCAATCAGCGCAATGAATTCGGCCTTGGACATTCGGTCGGCCATCGGCGTCTCCTTACCCATTCGCGCTATCATGTCGGGGGGAAGAGAACCATATGGTACAATGCACAGATTTATGTGCTATTTTGCAGAAGAAGTCTCCAGTTGAGACACGATTTCGCCGATCACTTTCTCCCAAAGTTCAGGAGGTTGCGCGCCGGGAACAGCATGCTGATTGGCGACAATGTAAGTGGGGACGGAGTTGATGCCCATTTGTCGGGAATGCGTATCTCGACTACGGATTTCTTCACGATCCGCATCGGAGTTAAGCAGTTTCAGGATAACAGCAGCATCCATCCCGATGCTGTCGGCGGTGTCAGCAAGGACTTCGTGATTACCGATGTCGCGAGCTTCCACGAAATAGGCCTTGAACAAAGCCTCGACCGCCTCGTTCTGTTTTCCTTCGATCCCAGCCCAATGAATGAGGCGGTGCGCATCCAAAGTGTTGGGCGTACGCTCCATATCTTCGAACTTGATTGTAAGGCCCGCTTGTTCCGCATGCTCTACCACTGGCGCATAGGCCCGAACGGCGCCTTCCTTGCCACCAAATTTGCGTTCCAGGTACTCACGCCGATCCATTCCTTCATCGGGCATATCCGGATTCAGCTGAAATGGATGCCACTCGATCACGAAAGGATGATCCGGTACCTTTGCCAACGCTTTATCCAGATGTGTCTTGCCGATATAACACCAAGGGCAAATAGGATCGGACAGGATATCGAGCTTGACAGTTCTGGTCATTTGGATGGTGCCTTGAAATGGGCCGGCAGAGCGCGGCGCAGTAGTTTTCCGTTGCCGCCCATCGGCAGGGCGGGCAAGTAGACGAAAGCGCGGGGTTGCTTGTAACGCGCCAGATTTGCCTCCACATAGTTGCGCAAACCTGTATCGTCCAGTTTTTTAGGTCCGGTATAGAAGGCCGCAATCACGAACGTGTCCTGTTTTATTTCGACGGCAGCAGCGCCTACCTGCGTTATTCCTGGAAAACGGGATAGAACAGATTCGACTTCAACCGGAGAGACGCGATATCCACCCGCGTTCATCATGTCGTCGTCGCGACCCAAGTAGGTTATTTGTCCGTCTTCATCCATAACGCCCTGATCCCCTGTCAAAAACCAGTCGCCCCGCATACGGGCCTCGGCTTCGTCCGGCGCATTCAGATAAGTCAGCATCAGGCCGGGATCTGTGCGGTGAACGGCGATCGTTCCTTCTGTGCCACAAGGTACGGGGCCGTCTGGCCCCAATATGGCTATCCGTCGGCCCGGCTGTGGTCGCCCCAAGGTATCACCTTTGGCCGGTGAGGCGGGGCTGGATGAGATGAAAGTCGAACATTCCGACAAGCCGTACGCTTCATAGAGCTCTCTGCCAGTCGCATTCACCCATTTTTCGTGAAGGGCGCGTGACAGTTTTTCGCCTGCACATAACCCGTGACGAAGGTCGGGCAGGGCTAAGTGTACATTCTGTTGCAGCAATTTGCGATAGACGCCGGGTGCGGCGGCAAAAATGGTCGCGCCAGAACTTTTCAGCATGGCAGGCAGCATTGAACTGTCAGTGCCGGGTTCGGGAACCAGGGCAGTTGCCCCAGTCGTCCAAGGGTCCATTAGCCCGGTACCCAGTGTATAGGTCCAATTAAACGCGCCGGCGTGGCAAAGCCGGTCCTGTTCAGTCAATCCGTACCAACCGTCCACCATCATCTGCCGCGCCCAGATTGCGCGATGCGCATGGGCGACCGCCCGAGGTTGTCCCGAAGTGCCAGAAGTATAGACGACATAAGCCAGACGCTCGGGATCCCCCATTTCGAATTCTGCGGGCGGTAAAGAGTGCATCGAGGTCAAATCGTCCAATCCAATCTGGTGTGGATGATCAGAGCAGGCGACAGTCGGGTCGCGGAGAACCGCCGTAGGTCGCAACTCGTCGATGATTTTTGCCGTTTCCACCTCAGTGAGTTGTGATGAAGTGGGAATTGGTACGATCCCAGAAGCTATCGCCCCGAGATAGGCAATCGGAAACTCAACCGTATTTCCCAGCCGCATCAAAACCAAATCGCCAGGTTGTAAACCTCTTTCCAACAAGCCCGTCGCCGTCCCCCGGACAGACGCTTCGAGCTTGGCATAACTCCAATTCTCACTTCCCGTGCCGTGCAGGACGGAAAGCGCAATCTTGTCGGATAAGGCCGCGGCCTTGCGCAAAACATGCGCGGCCAAATTGAAGGGGGTAGGGCAGGCCGGTGGCGGACCTTGGTCAAAGATCGACAGCATGTCGATTGGCTAGCGTGCGACGCAGCGCGTTGCAAGCGCACTGGACCGGCCCTATAGAAAAGGCATGAAAAACCGAGACCCCAAATCCCTTATCCGTATCGCGCGGGACAATGGTGCCGCGACAGAGGTTGAACCGCTTGATCTTGGTGCCCGTGTCAGGGAGTTGCGCAAGGCCAGGAACTGGACCCTTGAGCAGGCTGCCACCCAAGCTGGTCTGGCGCGATCGACGCTCAGTAAGATCGAGAATGGCCAGATGTCGCCAACTTACGATGCATTGAAAAAGCTTGCAATTGGATTGCAGATATCGGTTCCGCAACTTTTTACGCCGCCCCAGCGGGATCAGGTCATTGGACGTATGTCGGTTACGAAGTCTGGGACGGGAACGGCGCATGCCACGGCGACATATGAACACGAGTTGCTGGCAGACACCCTGACCAAGAAACAGATGCTGCCTTACCGGGCGCGTGTCCGAGCGCGTTCGATGGAGGAATTCGATGGTTGGGTGCGTCATGACGGTGAGGAGTTTATGTATGTCCTCACGGGCGTAGTTCGGCTGTATACTGAGTTTTATGAACCGGTCGAAATGAGGCGCGGCGACAGTGCCTATTACGACGGCAGTATGGGGCATAACGTGATCTCGGTTAGCGACGAAGATGCAATGATCCTTTGGGTCACGTCACTTATGTGATCAGGTATTCAGTTCGCGACACAACTCTTCGGTGAACAGGAAGTCTTCGAGTTCTTCATGGGCTTCGTTGACCGTTAAGTGATGCCGCTCCGCCAAATATGCCTCGAACCGGTGCCGATCCTGTTTTACGAAGGGCATATCCTGATCACGCAAGTTGGGAAACCGCATCTTGGCGCGGGCATAAGTGGTGGCCCAATCTTGTGTCAGGTCCGTCCAAGTCATCATGTGCGAGCTTTCCTAGTGAGTGTTGACGGAACGCTCCCCTCCCTCCGGTAGGGTAAAGAATATGATGCTGCCGTGGAGACTGGTCAAAGTGTCGCACTTATTGCGGTTGTACTTTCGAAAGAAGTACGCCCGTCGCGGGAAATCCGCAACGGGCTGACGGACCTGACATTGGAGTGAGTGGCGGCCGGTCCGTTAACTTTCATCGGCAAATAGCCAATTTAATAGGTAATGCCCGACAAATACAGCAAGAATCTGCATTGCAACAAACATAACGATATGGGGAGGATAGATGCCTGCGAAGGTATCCGTAAACCCCCTAGCGAACGTAACGGCCGGATTTGCGAAGCTTGTTGATGATGTGAACCAATACGCGCCGGTAATGTAGAGCCCGACCAATGGCGGGACAGCATCCGGTTTGTGCCGAATTCCGCCGAAAATTACGAATAGCAAACCAAGTGTAGCGATGATTTCGGAAAACCATTGGTGCGCGCCCGTACGGTGCATTGTCGTTGAGGTTTGGAGAATCGAGAGGTCGAACATGAAATGCGCGGCCCAAACTCCGACCAGCGCTCCGGTAATCTGGCACGCCATATATGGAACGACCGCGTGCCAGGAATGCTCCTGTCTAAGCGCAAAAGCGAGCGTGACAGCGGGGTTGAAATGCGCACCGGAAACCGGTCCGAGCGTTGTGATGATAGCATACAGGATGCATCCGGTGGCGATGGCGTTCGCAAGCAAGGCAAGCCCGACGTTCTCGCCAGATAATCCGTCGGCCATTATACCGGAACCGACGACACCGATCAGCAGAAATGCAGTGCCGAGAAACTCGGCAAAATACGCGCGGGGGTTCATTGACTGTCTCCGATACGGTTCAATTGAGCAGAAAGTTCGGATTTATCCATGATCTCGATCGGTAGTCTCAAAAGCGCTGCG
This sequence comes from Ruegeria sp. BHSB058, assembly GCF_059613285.1. Lineage (NCBI taxonomy): Bacteria > Pseudomonadati > Pseudomonadota > Alphaproteobacteria > Rhodobacterales > Roseobacteraceae > Ruegeria > Ruegeria sp. BHSB058. The sequence goes on from NZ_JBXWSF010000039.1 coordinate 27,964, forward strand.
GCTCGTCGCTCCAGAACTTCGTACGCCTTACGAAACGCGCTACTCCACTCTGGCTCTGCCCTAGCAGCCGGGTCTTCGACCCCCCAATGCGCACGGATTGGTGCCCCAGGCCAAACTGGGCAGGTTTCATTGGCGGCAGAACCGCAGACGGTGATGACAATATCCATCTGCGGCGCGGAAGAAGTCGCGAATTCGTCCCAGCTTTTAGAACGGGTGCGTGTTGTGTCATGGCCCATTTCAGCGAGCAAGGTTAAGGACTGAGGATGCACTTTTCCGGTGGGATTGGAGCCTGCGGAATAGGCGTGTACGCGGCCGGTTCCCATAGTGTTCAAGATGGACTCCAAAAGGATTGACCGGGCAGAGTTGCCGGTGCAGAGAACGAGGATGTTCATTGATTTTCCTTGGTGGCGGTGCAGATTCAATCGGTCATCCGACCAATGTCGTCGACCTTGTGTTGCAGTGATATCCGGTCGAGCGTTTCGAAAGGTAAGCTGACAAATGTCATGATCCGATTTCGCAAAAGCCCGAAAGCTTGCTGAAATGCGAGGTGTTTTTGTGCGTCTGTGCCTGCGGCTTTGACCGGATCTGGCAGCCCCCAATGGGCGCTCATGGGGTGTCCTGGCCAAGCTGGGCAGGCTTCGTTTGCCGCATGATCGCAGACGGTGAAAACGAAATCCATCTTTGGGGTATCTTCAGAAGCGAATTCGTCAAGGGATTTTGAACGCAAGCTGGCTGTGTCGTAGCCTTTGCTTTCCAACAGTTCCAGCACTTCCGAGTGCGGGTTTGCGGAAGGCGCAGTTCCAGCCGAATAGGCGTTGAATAAACCACGGCCTTCCCGTTGCAAGATTGCTTCGGCCATGATCGAACGCGCAGAGTTTCCGGTGCAAATGAATAGCGCGTTAAAAACACGGGACTGGTCTGTCATCAAAGGGTCTCCTGACAGAGAAATGCAAAGATCAGGACGGTTCCGGCAGCAATCCCCAAGCAAGCCGGAAAACAAACCGCGGATTTCATCCAGATTTGCGCTGTAGTTGAGCGTGGTCCCTTCACGTTTCTGCTCTATTAATCCAGCACTCCTGAGGGAGCCTAGATATGCAGAAGTTGTGTTCGGCTTGAGACCTAATGCCTCGGCAATCTGTCCCGCTGGCACGGCCTCGGGGAATCGGCGCATTAACAGCCGGAACAGATCAAGCCGGTTGGGGTGGGCAAGGGCGTTTAGTTTGTCGCATAGCTTTATTTCCATATTTCCGGAAATATGGAAATAAATGGCGGCCGTCAATCCTCATACCACCAAACTTCAGGCATATACTGTGGTCCGTCGCCGTAAATTGGGATGTGATCGGGGTACTTCAGTTCCTTAGCATGCGCGATACGTCCGACATCAAAATTCCAGATCGGTATCACATAACGGCCCGATGTTAACACCCGATCCAGCGCACGGGTTGCTGCAAGAAAATCTTCCCGCGTTTCGGCCGCCAGGATTGCATTGATCATTGCGTCCGCTGCGGGAGAGGACAGCCCCATCAGATTTCTGGTGCCAGCTGAATCTGCACCCTGACTGCCCCAATACAATCGTTGCTCGTTTCCGGGTGACAAAGACAATTCGCGGCGGAATGGTGTCATGTCGAAATCCAATTCCGCCAATCGCCCCGCATATTGCGCGTTATCGACTTTTTCCGCCGTAAGGCCAATGCCCAACCGTTCCAGCGCGCGAGAGTAGATCTCGATAACGGTTTGCATGTCGGTATCGCCCTGACGAAGCAGAACGGTAAAGTTGAAAGGCTTTCCATCTGCATTGAACAGGGCGCCGTCTTTGACGGTCCAACCCGCCTCTGCCAACATATTGGCGGCTTCGCGAAGGTTTTTGCGATTACGTGCCGATCCATCGCTTTCAGGCAGTACGTACCCTTCCAAAGCGCCAGGAAGAAGATCGTCAGAAAAGGGCGTCAACAAATCGCGAACAGCGCCCTCTGCAGGTCCCGGCCGCATGGCAAGATCGGAACCCGAAAAATAGGACGAGATCCGCTGCTGCGCGCCTCCGGTAATCGTGTCGTTAATGTATTCGAAATTGAAGGCAAGCATCAAAGCTTCACGTACGCGCCAGTTGTCAAATGGCGCCTTGCGCGTATTCAAAACAAATCCGGTAATCCCAGACGGTTTACCGTGGGGGATTTCGGTCTTGACGATATCTCCTCGGCGAATGGCAGGAAAATCGTATTGGGCATCCCACCTTTCGGCGTTGAACTCGCGGACAGCGGTCAACTCACCAGCTTTGAACGCTTCGAAAAGCACGGTTTCGTCGCCATAGAATTCGATCCGCAACTCGTCGAAGTTCATTGTTCCACGCCGGAATGGCAGATCTTTTCCCCAATAGTTCGGATCTCGCTTCAGGGTGACTTGCCGACCGGCTTCATAATCCGCAACGACATAAGGGCCGGTACCGATCGGAATATCTTGCAACGATGAATTGGCGAAATCTTTATCGGACCACTGCTCCTTTTTGAGAATGGGGCGTAACCCGGCGATCAGCGCCAATTCCCTGTCTGCAGCGTTGAAGGTGATGCGAACGGAACGAGGCCCGGTCTGTTCAATGCGGTCGATCTGGGACCACAATCCACGGTACCGTAGATGCCCTTCTGTTCCCAAGATCTCGTAAGACCAGATCACGTCCTCGACAGTAACAGGGCTGCCATCCGAGAATCGCGCGTCTTTCCTGAGGGTGAATTCGACCCACGATCTGTCAGTTGGTGTTTCAACTGATTCGGCCAAAAGTCCATAAAGTGTGAAGGGTTCGTCCCAGGATCGGCCCATCAGGCCTTCAAAGGACCAAAACCTGATTTGCCAGGGAACGGTTCCCTTTTGGATAAATGGATTCAGATTGTCGAAGCCGCCGGTGTTTCCGAAAACGACACGACCACCTTTGGGCGCTTCCGGGTTTGCATACGGAAGCGACACAAAATCCGGTGGCAAGGCGGGTTGCCCATACATAGCTATGCCGTGTGCCGATTCTGCAAAGGCATTTCCGACAGCCAAAATTACTGTAAATCCCGCAAGAAACGGACGAATGGCGCGTAAAAAAACTGGTCGCACTTTGGCAACAATCCTGCTCATGCCTTATTTTCTTGATGATCATCGTAGCGATGGTTTTCCATATTTTCAAACTTTTAGCTTGGATGCCGCAGGGGAATTGCGTATAAAGGAGTCACTGCTCGATAGGTTTCTTGCCTGTATGAAACCTGCCTCAATAACTTAACGCCCGCTTCGTGCGGGCGTTTTTTTGTTCCGAGATCGCCTTCGAGACTTTGCGTTCTGCTTATCCTTTTTGACAAAAGCTGCCAGACAGAAGTTGCGCATCAACAGATACGTTTCCCCGTTTTCTTTGCAGGTGCAGCATGTCAATCTCTGCATTGACTACGCATTCAATCGGGAGAGCGATCATGTCCTTGTCGGGAAAAACTGCAATCATCACGGGTTCCAATTCCGGGATCGGTTTGGGCATCGCCAAGGAGTTGGCCAAAGCGGGTGCAGACTTGGTGCTGAACTCGTTTACAGACCGGGATGAGGACCATGCGCTTGCAGCGCAACTGGCTCAGGATACCGGAGTGGAGGTGCGTTATATTAAGGCAGATATGTCGGACGGAGATGAATGTCGGGCCTTGATCGAAAAATCCGGGTCTTGCGATATTCTGGTGAACAATGCCGGTATTCAACATGTCTCTCCCATCGACACTTTTCCAGTCGATAAGTGGAACGCAATTATTGCCATTAATCTAAACTCGGCCTTCCATACAATGGCTGCAGCCTTACCGAAGATGCGAGAGGCAGGCTGGGGCAGGGTGATCAACATCGCGTCGGCCCATGGCTTGACTGCGTCCCCCTTCAAGGCCGCCTATGTTGCGGCCAAGCATGGTATTGTCGGCATGACCAAAACCGTCGCTTTGGAAACCGCGCAGGAACCGATCACATGCAACGCGATTTGTCCCGGATATGTTCTGACCCCGCTGGTCGAAGCGCAGATTCCCGACACAATGAAAGAGTATCAAATGAGCCGCGAGGATGTGATCAAGAACGTCATGCTACTACGTCAGCCTTCCAAGGAGTTTGCCACCGTCGAACAACTTGGCGGAACTACGGTATTTCTTTGCTCGGATGCTGCGGCCCAAATCACCGGAACAACGATTTCCGTCGATGGTGGCTGGACAGCGCTTTAGTCGCAGTCAGGTAGGCCGCCAATGTAACCGGGAGGGTGAGACTTGAAACGGATCAATCTGGCCTTACAGGGCGGCGGCGCACACGGGGCATTTACCTGGGGTGTTCTGGACCGACTGTTGGATGAAAGTGATATCGAAGTTGCCGCGATTACCGGAACGTCCGCAGGCGCGTTGAACGGGGCGGCCTTCAAAGCTGGAATGGCAAATAACGGGCGTGAAGGAGCTCGACAAACTCTGAATGACCTATGGAAACGCATGGGTGCGGTTGGCGATATGCGGATTGCGCATTGGATGCGATTTTTTGAAACCGCACATATTGCACAGAGCATTGAGCTTTCAGTTCCCTTTTCCGTTGCCGACACATGGTCGCGAATGGTGTCGCCATATTCATATGGGCCGTTTTATGTGAACCCTTTGGCACAAGTGGTGGAAGGGTTCGATTTTAACCAGGTCTGCGCCGAACGAGGACCGGATCTGTTCGTTTGTGCGACCTGTGTTCGAACCGGTAAAATTCGGGTGTTTTCTGGTCGCGATGTTTCGACTGATGCAATTTTGGCGTCGGCCTGCCTTCCAAATCTGTTTCAAGCCATCCAAATCAAAGACCCAGGCACGGGCCGGATGGAGGCGTATTGGGATGGCGGGTACTCCGGAAATCCAGCTCTTTTTCCACTATTTGTCGACGGGTTGCCTGAAGACGTGATAATCGTGAACATCAACCCTCTAGAACGCGATGAAGTCCCGCGCACACCCCAGCAAATCCACAATCGGATTAACGAGATCAGTTTCAATTCGTCCCTGTTACGGGAATTGCGCGCCATCAACTTTGTTCAACGACTGTTGCAGCAAGGGAAAATGAAGAAAGGAGAGATGAAGCGTGTTCATGTTCACATGATCGCTGATGATGATCTGATGAACAGCTTGTCGGTTGCCACAAAACTGGTACCAACCCCTGTTATCCTTAACCGGCTGAAAACAGCAGGTCGAATCGCGGCGGACCGCTTCCTGAACGCGCATATGAAGGATATCGGCGAATGCAGCACGGTCGACCTGCCTGCGATGTTCGGCTAATCACTCCGGTGGGCGGCTGGGGTCTTTGTCATTGGGATAGACCAGTCCCGCCGAAATCACGAGCTTTGCGGCATCCTCAATGGTCATGTCCAGAATGATCACATCCGAGGCTGGGAAGAATAGAAGAAAACCAGAGGTTGGGTTCGGTGTCGTCGGTACAAAAACACTGTACAACTCTTCGCCAGCAGAAGTTCGTTTCGAAATCTCGCCTTTAGCCGTGATCGACACAAACCCAATGGCCCAAATTCCCCGGCGCGGGTACTCAATAAGACAGGCCTTTTCAAATGACCTCTCGGTTTGCGCGAAAACGGTTTCGGAAATCTGTTTGATTCCCGAGTAAACCGAACGAATGACCGGCATCCTGGCCACCAGTTGCTCGGCAAAATGGATCAGCGAGCGTCCAAGAATACCTTTGGCGACCCATCCCACGATGATTGTGAAGAACAGGAAAAATATGACACCTACGCCGCGCAGGTTGATTCCGATGTATTGCTCGGGGCGGAACTGGTGCGGTACCAGCGGCAGTACAGCACTGTCGATCCAGCCGACGACGGACAGGATCAACCAGGCAGTCAGCCAGACGGGTGCGATGACAACGATCCCCGTAAGAAAGGACGCGCGCAGTCTGGCAAACAGACCGGGGCGGCGGTGCGGTTCTTCGTCAAAGGGTGTGTTCATCGCGGTCTCTGATATTTCGCCGATCTAGTTAGGCAGTTTGTCGCAGCCGCACAATAGTGCGGTGCAACAATTCCATCAGAGCTTGGTCAAGTTTGACAGTGACTGAGCAATTCTAGCGGCCAGCCGGGCATTGTTTCTGACCAGTGCGATATTGGCGGTCAATGATCGGCCATCCGTTTGCTCGTAAATCCGTTGCAACAGATACGGCGTCACACCCTTGCCTGTAATCCTGTGCGCGTCGGCGTCTGCTTGGGCTGCGGCAATGATCGGGGCCAGTTCGGCGGCGGGAATTTCGTCTGCTGCCGGTATCGGATTGGCGACCAGTTGCCCACCCGGCAAGCCCAATGCGCGGCGCGTGGCATGCGCGCGGGCGATCTCTTCGACGCTGTCAAGGCGGAGTGGTGCGGGATAGGGCGATTGTGCAGACCAGAACGCGGGAAACAAATCCTGTCCATGCGCGATTACAGGCACGCCGAGCGTTTCCAGAACCTCGAGTGTCTTCGCCAGATCGAGGATAGCCTTGGCCCCAGCAGCGACAACGGTGACCGGCGTTTGAGCCAGTTCGTGGAGGTCCGCTGATATGTCGAATGTGGTCTCCGCCCCCTGATGTACGCCGCCGATTCCACCTGTCGCAAATACCTCGATCCCGGCGTAGCGCGCGGCGATCATTGTCGCAGCCACGGTGGTTGCGCCGGTGTTACCGGACGAGATGCAGACGGCCATGTCCGCGCGCGAGATTTTGGCAACGCCTTGCGCCTGACCCAGCGCAGTTAGCTGCTGCGGCTCAAGCCCGATGCGTAGTTGACCTTCGATCACGGCGATGGTGGCCGGAACGGCACCCGCATCGCGGACGTCTTGTTCCACCTGTGCCGCGACTTGGACATTCTGAGGATAAGGCATCCCATGTGTGATGATCGTGCTTTCGAGGGCGACGATTGGGTGTGCCGCATCTTTGGCAGCGCGGACTTCATTGGAAAACTGAAGATCGATCAAAACGGTGTTTCTCCGGAAACATAAGTTGCGGCCGCATGCAGGGCACGGGCAAGGGCTTCGTCTTCATTCGCCCCGGTGGCTTCGGCAGCGATATGTGCTGCCATGAACGTATCGCCTGCACCTGTTACCCGTGTGACAAGTACTGGCGGTGGTGTTTGCGTGAGAATGCTCTCTGTGCTTGCCACCGTGGCAGAACTACCACCGTCGGTCACCAGGGCGCGCAGCGCACCCCGTTCAACCAGGCAGTGGGCGGCACTTTCGGAATCTGTAAATTCCTGTTGGCACAGCAGGCCCGCTTCTTCGAGATTGACATATAGCGTCGCGCGCCCGTTCTTTAGGAATGGCAGCAACCTTTCAGCCTTGCCGGGTGAGGCGGGGGCAACGCGCAGGTCCGCGTGGGAAAAAGCCGCGCTTTTTGCGATTTCTTCCAGCAAAGCAAGCGTCAGGTTTCCGTCAAGCGCAACCAAACCGTCGAATGGCGCGTTTTCGGTCCCCAAAGGGCCGTAAATGAGTGGATGCAGAATTTTGGCGCCAGCTGCCTCGAGCGAATGCGCATCCGCAATGGCTGCAATCAAACCATTTGCGCCTTCGACGGCCATATATCGATCGGTAGGCAAGTCTTCGGAACGATATATGTGGTCTGTAATCATCCCAAGCTTTGCGCAAGACAGAGCCAGTTCATCGCCTTCCGGGTCGCGACCAATAGCAGTCAACAATGTGGGCGCCATTCCGAACCGCACCAAGGTCATAGCAATATTCATTGCCACCCCACCGGGCAAGCGAGAGATCCTGCCAGGCACATCTGAACCTTGCCGCATATGGCTAGCGGATCGACCTATCACGTCCCACAGGACCGAGCCGATGCAAAGAATGTCGGTTTTCTGACTCATTTGGCTGTCATGCCGCATGGAAAGCCGTCGTGCAAGCAGGAAGGTTACCGCTCACACCATTGCATCGAACAGAGACTGAAGCTTGGCCAGCGGATCGTTATTTGACCAGATTTCATCACCAATGCCGAAAAAATCTGTGTGCGGGGTCAGTGCACGCACGGTGTCTTCGGTCAAACCGCCTTCGGCCACCACCGGCACCTCGATCATCTGGGACCACCATTCGAACAGACCCGGTTCGGCAACAGAACCGTCGCCCAAAGACGACTGTCCGACAGGGCCAAAAGCCACATAGTCAGCCCCGGATTCACCCGCAGTCATGCCGTCGTGACGTGAAGTTCCGCAAAAACTTCCTACGATGGCATCGGTGCCGAGTTCTTTGCGGGCGCTGCGGATTGAGCGGGCGGCGTCGTCCAGATGAACGCCGTCTAACCCCAGTCTTTGCGCCAACAGGACATGGTTCGAAATCACCAAAGCGACGTCGCGCGCATGCGCGACTTCACGGCAAGCGTCAGCCGCTCG
>NZ_JBXWSF010000040.1:0-35795 GCF_059613285.1 Ruegeria sp. BHSB058
GTCAGACCACAATGGCTTACAACGCACCTGACATGGGAACTGCAAAAACTAGGAAAGGCCAGAAAGAGTGGTCTTTTCGGGGGCCCACTGACGCGCCATTGGAACCGTTATTCCAAGGTGATCTATGGCGCGTGCTGCAATTTGATCGATGATGGCGGCGACCGATTCAGGTTGCAGGTAAAATGCGGGAACGGGCGGGAATATCGTTGCTCCCAGCTCCACCGCTGTGGTCATGTTACGTAGATGGGTCAAAATCAGAGGTGCCTCGCGTGCCAACAAAACCAAGCGCCGCCGTTCTTTGAGCTGCACTCCGGCCGCGCGGGTCAGCAGATTGTCGTCCAATCCGTTCGCTATCGCCGCCAGTGTTCGCATGGAACATGGTGCGACGATCATGCCCGATACCGGAACCGACCCCGAAGCGATGCTAGCACCAACATCGTTTATGTCATGGACTCGTGTTGCAATCTTGCAGGCTTCTTCAAATGCCGCCTGCCCGCATTCTAGCTCAATCGTGCGTTCCGCAGCCGCACTGATCACCAGGTCGGTTTCGGCGCCAAGTATTGCCAATTGTCGGACGACCGACAGACCCAGTGCGGCGCCTGACGCCCCGGAAATCCCAAGAACAACGCGCCTGGGCATCATGGAATGAGCCCCGGTAGAGCACGTCTCACGAAATCGGCTGCAAAGGCCGCATCTTCCGGATCGGTTCTCATAACTTCTCCCCACTCACGGGTGGTTTCACTATCAATTTTCTTCGTCGCATCGATGCCCATTTTTCCGGCCAAACCGGCTTTGGGCGAGGCAAAATCGAGATAGTCCATGGGCGTCCCATCAATGATCATCACGTCCCGTGCGGGGTCCATCCGTGTGGCCAATGCCCAGGCAATATCGTCCCAGTTTGACGGATCGATGTCCGAGTCAACGACAACAATTATCTTGGTATAGCTGAATTGTGGCAGCATTCCCCATAGCGACATCAAAACCCGACGTGCCTGTCCGGGATAACGCTTATCTATACTCACCACCGCCATGCGATAGGAGCAGGCAGCAGGTGGCAACCAAAGGTCACGGATTTCCGGGATTTGCGCGCGGATCGTTGGCAAGGCAAGTGTATTGAAAACCTCTCCGATAATCGCAGGTTCGTCTGGTGGTCTCCCTGTATAGGTGGACAAATACAGAGGCTCTTTTCGGCTGGTCATTCCCGTCACCCGCATTACCGGGAATGGTTCGGCAGCGTTGTAGTATCCGGTATGATCCCCGAAGGGTCCTTCTGGCGCCGTTTCCGCGGGCGAAATCCAACCTTCCAACACGATTTCCGCCTCGGCCGGAACCATCAGAGGAACAGTTTTTGCGGGTGCAAAGCGAGGTCGAACTCCACCAAGCACACCGGAAAAACTCAGTTCCGAGACCGTCTCTGGTAACGGCAGCGCCGCTGAAAGCAAAAGTGCCGGGCAGGCCCCTAGGGCAATGGCAACAGGCATTGGTTCATCTTGAAGCACCCATGTCCGATGGTGCGCCGCGCCACCCCTGTGGGGCAACCAGCGCATGATCAGACGGTTCTCTTCCAATACCTGAACCCTGTAGATTCCCGCGTTGTAACGTGAGATGTCTTCAGGTTTGGTGCCGAATGGACGAGTCAACACAACTGGCCAGGTAATCAGCGGGCCAGCATCACCCGGCCAATGAGTCTGCACAGGAATGACGTTCAAATCGACTTCGTCACCCTCCCGAACAATGCCCTGAACGGGTGCAGACGATAGGAATTTCGGTCTGGTTGACAGCGCAGCATTGAGCATCGGCCAACGCGAGAGCGCGTCACGTGCGCCGGAGGGTGGCGAAGGAGAGCGCAACGCCGCAAGAAATTCTCCCAGCTTGGGCAGGTTAACCTCTAGCATGCCAAGCCCCGCAGCGACCCGTTCAGTCGTGCCAAACAGATTGGTTACAACAGGCATCCCTCCAAGACTACTGTCGGAGCATTCCGGGTGATTGAACTGCAACACCGGGCCGCCTTGCTCTAAAACAACGCGATGCACCGCCGTCATCCGATGGCGGATAGGAACCGGCTCTGACACCGTTTGAAACTGCCCGGCCTCAGCGCACCAGCCGAGAAAGGATCGCAGGTCAGGAAATGGGGGCAGGTCGCGTATGGCGGAACTCCTTTGCGGATGATCGCGAGCTATCAGAGGAATTCACAAGCTGAATTGACATCAGTCAAATTACGCGAGGCACAATCAAACTAGGACAGGTGCAGACACGGCAGGAAAGGACCACTCATTGCCTCAGCCCTCCCCGATCATCCCACGGTTTCCACCGGCATTGGGACGGGCGCTAAGGGTCATACCCCTTGGCCCGCTATCGCTGTCCCTGACCAGCTATACCCGCGCCTTGGCAAAGCGTCACCCGGGCATGTTCCGGCGTTTGGGCGAACACGTTTCGTCGCGGTTTGTCCTGGACCCCACTGATCTGCCTATCTGTATTCTGATGGAACCAAATGGCGGCAAACCGCGAGTGCGTGTCTTGCGCAATAGGTGCAATGGCGACGCTCGAATTTCAGGGCCACTTGCAGCACTTCTAGGCCTTGTCCATGGCGCATACGACGGTGACGCGCTGTTTTTTTCCAGAGACTTGACGATCGAAGGCGACACGGCAGCCGCATTGGCTTTGCGCAATGCGATAGATGAAGAAGAACTGGATCTAGCACAGGAATGCGCGCGTTTTTCAGGGCCATTTTCAACTCCACTTCTGCGTCTGATTGCACTGACCGAACGTAGGACGGGTTTGTTTCTCTCGCGACCCGAGGAGAATTTATCGTGGTAATGGAAATCGTATGCCCCGCAGGAACACCGGCCGCGTTGCGTGCAGCCGTTAAGGCCGGAGCACACACCGTTTATTGCGGCTTTGCAGATGAAACCAACGCCCGGAATTTCCCCGGCCTGAATTTCAGTCGAGAAGAAATGCGTGAAGGCGTGTCCTTTGCACATGCGCATGGAGCAAAAGTTCTGGTCGCAATCAACACTTATCCGCGTGCAGGGGCGGAAAGCACCTGGCACCGCGCTGTGTCAGACGCCGGAACGGCAGGTGCCGATGCCGTGATCCTGGCCGATCCAGGCCTGTTGGACTACGCGGCCGCTAATTTTCCTCAATTGCGCCGTCACCTCTCGGTTCAGGCGGCCGCTGCCAACGCCGACATAATCAACTTCTATGCCAGTGAGTTCGGAGTGAGACGGGTTGTTCTACCGCGCGTCCTTTCCGTACCCGAAATTGCCGCGATAAATTCAGAAATTGACGTCGAAACCGAAGTATTCGTCTTTGGCGGGCTCTGCGTGATGGCCGAAGGCCGGTGCTCCTTGTCTTCTTACGCGACCGGAAAATCGCCCAACATGAACGGGGTTTGTTCACCAGCCAGCCATGTTGAGTACATCGAAGAGAACGGCGTTTTGGATGCACGTCTTGGAGGTTTTACCATCCACCGGGCAGGCAGGGGTGAACCGGCCCCTTACCCGACATTGTGCAAAGGGTGCTTCAGCGCAGGCGAAAAAAAAGGCCATCTTTTCGAAGACCCGGTCAGCTTGAATGCCGAACAACTAATTCCCCAGTTGAAAAAGGCGGGCGTCACGGCCCTAAAAATCGAGGGTCGCCAACGCTCTCGCTCATACGTGGCCCAAGTCGTTCGAAACTTCCGCGCTGCCGTCGACGCGCTCGAACAAGGCAGGCCGCTGCCTGTCGGCATGTTGGCAAGCCTGTCAGAAGGCCAGGCCATGACTACTGGCGCCTATAAAAAAACATGGAGGTGACGCCATGGAACTCACGGTTGGTCCAAATCAGTTCTTTTGGCCCACAGAGGACTGGACCAAATTCTATTCTGATCTTGCAACGGCACCTGTGGACAGGGTCGTTCTGGGTGAACTCGTGTGCTCTAAACGGTTGCCATTCTACCAAGACCAGATCCCGGCAGCGATGACCACGTTAGCAGAAGCGGGGAAACAGGTGGTACTCACCAGCCTTGCGCTTGTGACATTAAAACGTGAACGGAAATTGACTGCCGAGCTAGCCGAATTGGGCGCGGCTGTCGAGGTCAATGACCTGACTGCGCTGGCTTACCTGCCGAAAGGCGTCGACTTTCATGTCGGTCCTTTGATCAATGTTTATAACGAGGGTACGCTGTCATGGCTCGCCAAGCGCGGTGCAACCCGCATCTGCCTGCCGCCTGAACTGCCTCTGAACTCGGTGCGGCGCTTGACGGACAAGGCTCAGGAACTCGGTGTTGCGATCGAAATCTGGGGGCATGGGCGCATACCCTTGGCCATGTCTGGTCGATGCTATCATGCGCGCTTGCATGGGCGGATTAAAGACAATTGCCAATATGCCTGCGAAGATGACCCCGATGGCCTGCAGGTTCGAACATTGGACGATCAACCGTTTCTGGCTATGAACGGAGTGCAGACCCTGTCCGAGACATATGCCTGTGCTGCCAACCAGATTGGGCTATTGGCAGACTGCGCGGTCTCTGCGCTGCGCCTATCTCCACAATCGAAGGGTTTCACCAATTTGTGCAAGGGGTATCGTCGTTTGCTGGAAGGTGAGACATCGGCCGTGGGCCTTACGGAGGAGATTTCGGCGCAAAACCCTGGTATCAGATTTAGCGACGGTTTCCTTACAGGCGATACCGGTTTGAGTTGGTCCGGTGCCGATATTAACGCGGTATGAATTCTCACTACGGCGGTTCGGATACTCTATTTGCTCAGGTTTTAGCCGCCCCTTACCGACCGCTGTTTCTCGCGGCCATACTCGCAGCGCTCCTGTCGGTAATGTGGTGGCCGCTTGGCCCCTTGATTGGCATTCCCGCGCCGGTCTTTCCATCCCCTTCGCTTTGGCACGCTCACGAACTAATCTTTGGATTTGCAGGAGCCGCCACAGGTGGATATTTGCTCACCGCCTTGCCCTCGTGGACCGGCGCCGATCCGATTTGCGGGTGGCGTCTGAAATTACTGGTTGGTCTTTGGGTATTTGCACGATTCACAATGGCAACAGCAGATTGGCTGCCATCATTGTTCGTTGTCATCGCGAATTCAGGGTATTTTCTTGTACTGGCAGGCCTACTTTTCCAAGGCATTGTGACCGCGAAGGCCTACCGAAGATCTTTCTACTGCATCGCGGTGCTTGCCATGTCCGGATTGGACGGCGCCCTTTTAGCTGGCGCCTCATGGGGTAATTTCGCGACCAGCTCGTCGGTACTGCATGTTATGATTTTGTTGTTTGCGTTGATGATCCTGAACATCGGCAGTACAGCAATACCCGCCTTTACCCGAAACTGGCTGATGTCGCGATCGTGCGAATGTGTCACCGAGTTCGAAGGCACCCGAAACAGATACGCCAGCATTGCCTTCCTGCTAATCGCATTCGCATTCTTCCTAGTCGAGCGAGAGCGTGCTGAGGGCGTTGCTCTTATGGTTGCCTCACTCTTGATCCTGGTGTCCATGCGTAAGTGGCAAACCCACAGAGTCCTCGGGAACCCGCTCCTAGTCGCCTTGCATGGGTCTTTTTTGTTTCTTCCACTTGGCTTGGCAGTGATGGGTTCTATTAAAGCATTCGAATGGCCTTTGGACAAAACCACCGCGCTGCACATTTTGACGATGGGCGCGATGGCGGGACTTATCATGGCCATTTCGGGCCGAGCTTCGTCCCATATCGGAGACGGCAATCTGAAGGCCAGCCGAGTATTTATTGCCGCAGTCGCCCTGATTTGGCTTGCCACCATTACAAGAGCCTCTGTGCTGGTCTTGCCATCTTCCAGTAACTTTCTCTTTTGGGCTGCGTGTTTCTGGTGCCTAGGTTGGATGTTGTTTCTTTTTGACTTCCGACACGCGTTGAAAGGCCCACCACCTCGGCCAGTCCTGAGTGGAAAACGTTTGAAAACTCTGCCCGAAATGGGCGGTTCGGTTTGATGCACTAGAACCTGACAATCTCATTGACGGTCCGATCCGTTGGGCACGGCAACTGCGCACCTTTCGGCGGTGTTTCGCAGGCAGGAAGCGAAAACCATGCTTCTTGTTCTTGCTCTACGTATTTTGGATTTCATGTTCTAGTTCGAGAAAGGGCGCCAAAACTGGTGCAACCAGATACTTGCCAAAGGACCTGACCAACTACGCGATCAGGTCCTCTAGTCTGTCCATATAGAAACCGGTTACCGACCCGTTTTCCAGGCACTTTTACCAACTTCACAAATTATGAAAGCTATTCGAACGCACCAAACAACCGGCTTCTGTCCTGCCGTGTTGCTGTCCGTTCAACCACAGTGTTGTTGTTGGCGTCTTTCAACTCATACTGCCCATTCTCGATTTCTTCTTTCCACCCATCCACATAGTTGACTTCAATATTCCGTCCGCTGATCTCGAAACTGGCTACCGTGCCGCCACCTTTTGCTCGGCTGGCAGCTCCTCTGGGCGCCGTCGCCTGTGTACTGCGGGCATTCGCCAAATTCTCAAAATCCTGGGGCGTCGCAGGGCGTTCTTCGACCGTGCGACCAAGCGCGTTCTTCCGTTCGAACCGGCCATTTTCGATTTCGATCTTCGATCCATCCGCAAAAGTCACTTCGCGCCCATGATGATTCGGGTCATCGTCCAATCCTCGGCCCTTCCTTCCGCGACGTCCATCGTCGTCATCATCATCTCGCGAGCTTCGGCTGTCGCGATCATCATCGTCACTGTTTCCAGGCCCACTGTTATCATCGCCGCCGCTGCCAGATCCGCTATTCCCGCCGTCACTGTCGTCGCCGCCGCCGCCAGATCCGCTATTCCCGCCGTCACTGTCGTCGCCGCCGCCGCCAGATCCACTATTCCCGCCGTCACTATCGTCACCGCCGCCGCCAGGCCCGCTATTCCCGCCGTCACTGTCGTCGCCGCCGCTGCCAGATCCACTGCTTCCTCCGTCACTATCCCCTCCACCACCGGGGCCACTGTTTCCGCCGCTCTCACCATCCTTCGCCCATGCTACTGGCACGGATAAGGTTACAAACCCGCGCTCGTTAGTGGTTATGGTCAATGGAATTGCTGCCAGTGTTGCTGATAGGGCTGTGGTCAAAGCCAATTTCGTCGCCTGTTTCATCCGTCTTTCTCCTTCTGCCAGTGCGAAAACCGACGGGTATAGCCGTCTCTCTGGCAATTTGAACATGTATTGAATTCTAGGAAATCAGACTTTTGTCCCGTGTTATCCTCGAATTGGTCTGCTTCGGACCATTTCTGCCTCGATCTCCGACTCTGGTCCTGACCGAAGAACAACCTTCTCAGACCTTGGTCGGTTTGGCTGAGAACTGGATTGTCGCAGGCTCATATTGACCGGACCGGTGCGACAGGCCATGAACCCCGACTTGCATGCGCGCTCCTACTGGAGGTCCCTGATACCGGACCGGTCGCAGAAGTTGCTATGGCAATTTCAAAAAACGCTCTATTGTTTAACAGGTCAAACGACCGGAGAGGCGGACGACACATGAAAAAGACCTTTTTAACTATCACGATAGCGACTTTGTTAAGTACCGGGATTGCACAAGCCCAAGATTATTCGTCGGCCATAAATGCGAGGCAAGGCCAGATGCGAATGCAGGCATTGAACATCAGCATTCTCGGTGCGATGGCCAAAGGCGAGTTGGAATATGATGCTGGTTTGGCGCAAGCAGCAGCAGACAATCTTGTCGCGATTTCAAATATAAACCAGTTGACCAATTGGCCTGAGGGCTCGGAAGCCGGAGCCAATGAGGGCACAAGAGCCAAGCCTGAGATCTGGAGCAATTCCGCAGGGTTCCAGGAAAAGTGGGCTGCGTTTGCCCCTGCCGCAGTGCAGATGCAAGCTGCAGCTGGACAAGGTGCAGCCGAGATTGGTGCAGCGATCGGAGCCGTCGGAGGCACGTGTAAAGGTTGCCACGACGATTTCCGTGAACCTCAGAACTAGCTCTATATGCGCCGGGGTGTCCTAGCGCTGTCTTTGGCGGCCGTTTTGGCCGCCATTGTTTTCTTTTTGCTCACGGCGCCTGAGCGCCTCTCTTCTGAGGCATTTTCCGAAAAAGAAGGTGATGCAGTGGCCGGGAAAACAGTGTTCCTCGCGGCGGGCTGTTCGTCATGTCATCAATCGCCAGGCGCGGAGGATTCGTTGACATTGTCCGGAGGACAACGGTTTCCTTCTGATTTTGGCACATTCCTGGCACCAAATATCTCCATGCACCCATCCGCTGGAATTGGTGATTGGTCCCTGGCGGATTTCGCAACCGCTCTGAGATATGGGGTTTCACCGGACGGGCAGCACTACTATCCTGCGTTCCCCTATACCTCGTACACACGCATGACGGATCAACAGATTGCCGATCTCTGGGCCTACATGCGGACACTCCCCGAAGCTGATGACGCAAGCCTACCGCACGAAATCACGTTTCCATTTTCGGTTCGCAGAGGGTTGGGGCTATGGAAACGGCTCAAATTTTCCGCCGACTGGGTTATGCCCGAGGTCACCACAGCAGAAGTTGAACGTGGTCGCATGCTGGTTGAAGCACTGGGACATTGCGGCGAATGCCATACACCTCGGGATGCGTTGGGCGGCCTGAAAAAAAACGTTTGGTTGGGTGGCGCCCCCAATCCGACCGGCGAAGGGCGTATCCCTGCCCTGACGCCGGACAAGTTGACGTGGAGCGCTGCGGACATCGCATACTACCTCGAAACCGGGTTTACTCCGGACTTTGACAGTGCCGGAGGGCACATGGTTGCAGTTATAAAGAACACCTCGCAACTCACCCCCGAAGATCGCGCCGCAATCGCCGCTTATCTTAAATCGCTGAAGTGAAACTCAGTCGCCTGGGTGAGATTCCTGCTTCAGAGATCTAGGCCGGCTTCTTTTTCCCGTGATCGGTGCAACCGTCTCTTTCCCTCCTTCAAGGCACTGGCTAAGAAGTTCCTCTAATTTGATTCAAGGAGACAGGTTTGGACCGGATCGCCCGCACAATTGCCACCGAAATCAGCGCCCGCCCTGAACAGGTGAGCGCAGCGGTCAAGTTGCTGGACGAAGGAGCCACCGTGCCATTCGTCGCCCGTTACCGCAAGGAGGTGACAGGTGGGCTGGACGATACTCAACTGCGGATTCTGTCGGACCGGCTGTCGTATCTAAGAGAACTGGAAGCACGACGTGAAACGATCCTGAACTCGATAAATGATCAGGGGAAACTCACGGACGATCTGAAGAAATCCATCGCACAAGCCGACACCAAGGCACAGCTTGAAGATATATATCTGCCCTACAAGCCTAAACGCCGCACCAAGGCCATGATTGCTAGAGAAAACGGGCTCGAACCTCTGGCCGATGCCATCTTGTCTGACCGCAGCGCCGACCCGGAAAAGCTGGCGGAAGGCTATGTAACCGAAGCAGTGCCAACGTCCAGGGACGCATTGAATGGTGCCCGGGACATCGTCGCCGAACGACTAACCGAAAATGCAAATCTTCTGGGAAAATTGCGCAGCTTCATGCAGAAAGAAGCATTTCTGACGTCAAAAGTGATCGACGGCAAGGAACAGGAAGGAGCGAAATTTTCCGACTATTTCGATCATTCTGAGTTATGGGCAAATGTGCCGTCTCACCGGGCGCTAGCGATGCTGCGAGCATCGAAAGAAGGCATCGTAACTCTGGATATTGCGCCCGAGCCAGAAAGCGGCACTGCACGCGCCGAGGCGATGGTGGCAGCTCATTTGGAAACACGGGACGATGGCCCCGGTGACCAATGGTTGCGCAAAGTTTCCGGTTGGAGTTGGCGGGTGAAACTTTCGTTGTCGATGATGGTCGAACTCATGGCAGATCTGCGAACTCGCGCACAGGAAGAAGCCATTCAGGTTTTTGCGCGCAACCTCAAGGATCTACTGTTCGCAGCCCCGGCGGGCGCACGTCCGACACTCGGCCTTGATCCAGGGATCAGAACCGGCGTCAAGGCCGCAGTCGTCGATGCGACCGGTAAACTTATCGCCACAGAGACGCTCTATCCGTTCCAGCCCAAGAACGATTTGCGTGGGGCGCAAACCACAATCTTCAAGCTGATTACCGAACATAAGATCGAACTCATCGCTATTGGCAATGGAACTGCCAGTCGCGAAACAGAACGAATGGTCGCAGACACGTTGAAACTACTGCCGAATTCGGTAAAAGGTCCAACTAAAGTTGTGGTGTCCGAGGCCGGTGCCTCCGTCTATTCTGCTTCGGCACTTGCGGCACGAGAGTTTCCGGATCTTGATGTCAGCTTGCGCGGCGCCGTTTCAATCGCTCGCCGACTGCAAGACCCATTGGCCGAACTGGTCAAAATTGAACCAAAGTCAATCGGTGTCGGTCAATACCAGCACGACGTGGATCAGCATCGTTTGGGTCAATCACTGGAAGCCGTGATTGAAGACGTCGTGAACGCCGTGGGCGTCGACCTGAACATGGCGTCTGCACAATTGCTCTCACACGTGTCCGGTTTGGGCCCTGGGCTGGCCGAGGCGATCGTTGCACATCGGGACCTTAATGGTGCTTTCAGAACACGCAAAGAACTGTTGAAAGTCGCCCGCCTTGGCCCGCGTGCATTCGAACAATGTGCCGGTTTCCTTCGCATCCCGGATGGAGACGAACCGCTCGACGCATCCGCCGTGCATCCCGAAGCCTATGCTGTTGCCCGCCGCATCGTTAAGGCGTGCGGCCGAGACATTCGGCAGATTATGGGCAGTGGCGGAGCATTCACGACTTTACGCGCCGAGCAATTCGTCGATGACACCTTTGGCTTGCCAACAGTGCGAGACATCTTGTCAGAACTGGAAAAACCCGGTCGCGACCCACGCCCGAGTTTTGTTACTGCCTCCTTCGCCGACGGTGTTGAAGAAATCACCGATCTCAAACCTGGTATGGTTCTAGAAGGTACTGTAACGAACGTCGCGGCGTTCGGTGCGTTTGTTGACATAGGCGTTCACCAAGACGGGCTGGTTCACGTCAGCCAGTTGGCCGATCGGTTTGTCAAAGACCCGCACGAGGTGGTAAAAACGGGCCAAGTTGTAAAGGTGCGTGTGGTTCAGGTAGATGTTTCTCGAAAGCGCATCGGTCTAACCATGCGGAAGGATGGCGGGGCTGTTGCTGAGAGAGATCGGTCGGCACGCGGGCCGGCATCGAACAAAGGCAGCTCAGCAACAAACCATCAGCGCAGGAGTGCCCCCGAAGAGATCGGCAGCACTGGTGCACTTGGCGCTGCACTGAGGGACGCTTTCAAGAAAGACTAATAGGCTAGAAGCCCATTGATCAGTAGGCTAGCTGGAGATCATGCTCTAATGGTCAGAATCAGACATCGCGAACCCTGTCGCACGCCCCTCGGCGAAGGTCGGAGGTAAGAATGATACCGCGAGGTTAGGCTTGTGTCCGCGCGGTGACTACAAACTGCGGAGACACTGCCAAATAGGTCCCGTCCACGGCGGCACCTTCCAAATCTTTCAAGAGTGTCGCGACACGCTGTGCTGACATCCCGCCCTCGATCGCATATTCGCCGATCGTACGGATCATGCCAAGCAACCGGCCGGTCGTGTCGGCTGCAGTAACGACTTGGACCTTGATATCGGAGAAGCCCGCACGTCGTGCCAGAGCATGAAGCCGACGTCCGATGACGGGCTGTTCCCAGGCCCAAGCCGCCGCTTCGATGAGATCGTTCCATTCTCTCATTTCAAGAGGTTCGACGGCCATAAGACGCCGGTCACCCTCGATCATATGAAGCCTCCCATCCGGACGCAGCACACGCCGAAACTCAACCAAATTCGCCTCTGGCTTGGGTACATGAATAAGCGTGTTTCGCACGATGACTCGATCGACGCTTGCCGTCGGCAAGGGCACATCTTCATCGGTCAATAGGTGCGTGGTTATGCGATCGGCAATTCCTGCCTGTTCTGCCTTTGATCGAGCACTCGCGAGAAAATCTTCATTTACGTCGGCAGCATGAACATGACCGTCAGGGGCAACTCGGTCGACAAATTCGATTGCTTGATGTCCCGGGCCGCAGCCAAAATCCAGAATATCAAGCCCAGGGGCGAGACACGCGCCATCATAGTAATGGGCGGTCTCTTCGCTCCACCGGAACATCGCTTCGAAGCGCTGCAAACGCTCGTCCGGAATGTCGATCCATTGACTATCTAGTTCTGACATAAGTCACCAAAGCCAACATCCCCTCTTGCGGCCATTTGACCTTAGCACATTTGGCCGCCTTGGGCTCCAAGCCGTCATCTGACGACTTCTGTCAGACTTCGATCGACCTATCGGCCCGAAGCCAAGGTCTGGAACCCACGGTTTCGCGCGGCGATGATCCGGTCGGGGTCGGCCGTCCAGCGGAAAGGCTTGGCCTCGGTCGTGTTGTGTTCTGCGATGAAGCGGTTGATGGCGGCCTGCAAATCGACGAGTGAGTGGAACACGCCGCGTTGCAGGCGGCACCGGGTCAATTTGGCGAAGAAACCTTCGACCGCGTTCAGCCAGGAGCAGCTTGTGGGCAGGAAGTGGAAGGTCCAGCGCGGATGCCTCTCCAGCCAGGTGCGGACCTTGGCGTGCTTGTGCGCGGCGTAGTTGTTCAGGATCACGTGGACCTCCCTGCCTGAGGGCACGCGGTGCTCAATGTCATTCAGGAAGCGAATGAACTCCTGATGGCGATGACGCTGCATGTTCCGACCAATCACGGTTCCGTCGAGCACGTTCAGCGCTGCAAATAGTGTGGTGGTTCCGTTGCGCTTGTAGTCGTGCGTCATCGTGCCGGCCCGCCCCTTCTTCATCGGCAAGCCCGGTTGTGTGCGATCCAGCGCCTGGATTTGTGACTTCTCATCGACCGAAAGCACCACCGCGTGCGCCTGCGGGTCGACATACAGCCCCACCACGTCGATCAGCTTGTCTACGAAGTTCGGATCCTTCGAGAGTTTGAACGCGCGCCAGCGATGCGGGCTGAGGCCATGCGCCTTGCAGATGCCACGTACCGTCAAAGGCGCCACCCCGGCAACTTTGGCTATCACCCTGAGCGTCCAGTGCGTGGCCTCATGCGGCGGCTTCTGGGTCAGCCGCACGACCTCAGCGACCTTATCTGCCGGCGTTGGCGGGGTTCCCGGTGGCCGTGTCTTGTCGCGCAGGAGACCTTCGACGCCTTCCTCCACGAAGCGCTCCTGCCAGCGCCAGACGCAGGTCTTGGACTTGCCTGTCTCCGACATGATCGCCGCTGTGCCGTGCCCGTTGTCGCTCAGAAGAATGATCCGGGCCCGCCAGACATGCTTCTGGGGGCTGTTGCCATTCGAAACGATCGCATCCAATCGGTGACGGTCGGTCGACGAGAGGCTGAAACTGACACCGGTGCGCATGTTTGTAGACACGCACAACCCCAAGGCAGAGGGAATCCCAAAACGGACTCGTCCGTCTTGCTCAAACCACTAGAATATCATTTCAAATAGCTCTTGTACGGCCTCGCTTTTCGTTTCCGGTATTTGACGGTCAAGTGGAGTGGGGCTTCATTCTCATCGTAGATTCCGACCATCACACCGCGTCCTCGGCTTTTTGTTCTCATGTCGATCAGTTGCTCGTGTGTTCTTGTGGTCCTTTGTGACGGGCGGCGCGTCCATTCGAACAAACGGTCATACATCGCACTAATGATGTCCCCGTGGGCTTCGGACTTTCCCAGATCCACGAGTTCATTTGGATCGTTCTCGAGGTCGAATAGAATGGGCGGATGACCGCCTTCACAGTGGATCAGCTTCCATTTTTCCGTTGCAACCATGAACATCACGGCATCGCGAACATCCGCCTGCAAAATGTCGGCGACTGGTGAAGCAGAGTAGTCATACTCGCAAATGACGTAGTCGCGTTTTGTGTCGCCTCTCATACTCCTTAGAATTGGCAGCAGGCTTTCGCCTTCAAGGATGTGATCCGCAATATGCCCACCGGCAACTTCAACGAACGTTGGGACGAGATCGATAGATTCCACCAGCGCATCGCAAACCGATCCACGAGTATCATCCGCCTCGTCGGACGGATCGAAGATGATCAATGGAACCTTGGTCGATGCATCATGGAAGAAAGTCTTTTCCCCCATCCAGTGGTCCCCAAGGAAATCGCCGTGATCCGAAGTCAGAACGATCACCGTGTCTTTCATCCGTCCCGTTTCTTCCATCCAGTCGAACAGCCGACCCATCTGGTCATCCGCTTGTTTGATCAGGCCCATGTAAGCCGGGATTACCGCATCTCGCACCTCCTTGCGCGAAAAAGCCTCTCCCACCTTGGTATCCATGAACGCCTTCAGCACTGGGTGCGCATTTTGTCGTTCGGAATCCGAACGGTTTACGGGTAATACATGCTCTGGACCATACATTGACGCATAAGGTTCGGGTACGACATAGGGCCAATGCGGTTTGATATAGCTGAGGTGAAGGCCCCACGGGCCCTCGTTACCTTGCATGAACTCCATACCTCGTGTCGTTAGGTAGGGCGTTTCGCTGTGTTTCTCTTCAATGTTCGCCGGGTTCTGGGAATGTTTCAGGAACCAGCCTGACAAAACGTTTCCGTTTTCATCCAGTCCTGAGTTGGCAAAGTCATGCCATGGGTTGTCGCTCTCGTAACCGAGGGCGCGAAGGTACTTATTGTAGTTCTCGGCACCATTCGCATCATAGTAACCGTCGGGCCCTTCGGGAAGCATGCCGTCGTCACGTTCGAACACGTCAAATCCGCACTCCGCCACTCTGGCACCGATCAGGCTATCAGGCTCCAAGCCAAGCCGAGCCATCCCCTCGGCATCTGCTCTCATATGCGTTTTCCCGACCAACCAGCATTCCATTCCGGCTTCCCGCAGGTGGTCGCCCATTGTCACTTCACCGACTTTCAGGGGAATGCCGTTCCACGAGGCCCCATGGGAATGCACATAGCGTCCGGTATACGTAGACATGCGTGAACTGCCGCAGATCGGGGATTGGATATACGCTCGGGTGAATCGAACGCCCATCGAGGCCAGACGATCAATGTTCGGCGTCTGCAAATGCGGATGGCCATAACAGCTCAGATAGTCCCAGCGCAGCTGGTCGAACATAATAAAAAGAATGTTCTTCGGCCTGACCATGATCTCCATCCGAATTGATTTACTTCACATGCTAACTGAATTGTAAATCAACGTTTGGCGATTGGCTATAACGACCCTTACGAAAATGCTGTTGCGCCCAGCGTACCGCATGCAGACTCGATGCGTCAGACGGAAGCTTCACTCTCCATCTCTTCCAACTTTTTACGTGCACGCGGGCATTGCAGTTTGTCCCTCAGCGGACTGTCCGGATCGATGTCCTTTTGGCATACGACACATTTGTCCGCCCCCGATATTGCATTAAGGCCGCCGCAGCTGCCCTTGATCGTCTTACCCATCAGCATGACACCCAAAGACATGCCCACGACGATGATCAACAACAAAGAGAATGCCAATACGAATGTGCTCATCTTAGTTCTTACCCCGGTCAGTTTCGGCCCAGCACTTCCTTGAATGCACTGCTTTGCACCGTGATATAGGCTTCATCGTCGCCTGTCACATCCCGAGCAATAAAAAAGACGGCAAGATCGAATTTTTCGGCCACTTTCATACCGTCATCCAATCCCAAGGCCAACATCGCAGTTGCCCAAGCATCCGCCATCATCGCGTTTTCGGATACAACCGTCACTGAAGTGGTGTGGTGCGTAATCGGACGACCGGTTGTCGGGTCGATAATATGCGAATATCGAACCCCATCCTGCTCGAAAAAATTCCGATAGTCGCCCGATGTTGCTAGTCCCAAGTCACTAACAGGCACGACCAGTTGCACTGCCTGCGCGCCGGGCTCCGGTTTTTCAATACCGATTTGCCACGGCTTTCCCTTGTCATTCTCACCCCTTGCCACAAGGTCACCGCCGATCTCGACCATGTAATCGTGGACATCGGCGGCATCCAAAGTAGCAGCCACTGCATCGATACCAAAACCTTTGGCAATAGCCGACAAATTGATGCCCACACTGCCGTCTGTCTTGGCAAGCATTAATGTTGACTCGTCCAAATGGAGAAGCGACCCTTGCCCAACGTGTTCAAGCGCAGCCAAAATGGCTTGGTCGCTTGGAACCGGATCATCGGGCTTGCGAGGGCCAAACCCCCAGAGTTCAATTAACGGCCCAAGAGTTACATCAAACTTACCACCGCTTTGTTCGTGCACTTCATTGGCCGCCGCCATCACTCGGGCAAATTCGGCGGAGACTTTGACAGGAGCAGTACTGTTGGATGTCGAAAAAGTTGAGACCTCAGAATTTGGATCCCAGTTCGACATCTTTGCATTAACCGCTGCAAGGGTTTGTTTGATCGACTGAGACAACGTTTCCGAGTCCAGATTGTCGCCGATGGCAATAATGTTGTAAGTGGTTCCCATGGTCTCGCCCGACAGGCGAACCACCTCGGACTCCTTGTCGAACAGGCAGCCGGCAGTCAGACACAGAAAGACCAAAGCGAACCAGTGGCGCATAAACTTACTCCAGAGACAAATGCACTCGGCATATGACAGCGCATATTTGCGGAGTCAAACAACACTCAGTGGTCGAAAGGAAGGAATCCCAGCGCTATCAAACCTAGCGCTGCTGGTACTCCATATAGCCAAGCGCGAATCTGCCAGCCCGGCGTTTGCTCCTTCCATGCTTGGCGAAAGCGGTGACCGCAGACAACGACCAAGAAAACAATCAAAACACCACTTAGCGAAGTAAGGTGAAGATTTTGCAGCATTCAGATTTCCCTTGATTCACAGTACTCTGACATTTTGTGACGCATTTGCCCACTATACAGATCGCCCACCAGCGGTAAGGTGGACACAAGAATTCGAACCGGTACAGGAGGAGACCAGCCAATGGCCCCAAGCTCTTACCAAGCGCCCAAGCGTGGCGACAAGGCCGAGACCACCACCTACAGCCAAACCGTTGAATCTAATTTGTCACACTCATTGACGACCGTAGCCAAGCTCTTGGAAGGAAAGGGAGGCGATGTGTTTTCCGTCCGCCCGGGAGAGACTATTCATGAAGTCGTAAAACTCCTGAAGGAAAAACGTATCGGCGCCTTGGTCGTCACGGATCAGAATGGCGCGCTGCAGGGTATCCTTTCTGAACGGGATATCGTGCGACGCATGGCCGAGACGCCTGGACAGACCTTGCCTCAGTCCGTTTCTGATCTGATGACCACGAAAGTTCAAAGCTGCGCACCAGAGGATTTTCTAATGGACGTCTTGAAGCGTATGACCGAGGGGCGCTTCCGACATATGCCAGTATTGAAGGACGGAAACTTGTGCGGGATGATAACAATTGGAGATGTGGTTCAGTTTCGCCTCAATGAGTTGGAATATGAGGCACTGAAAATGAAACAGATGATCGTGGGTTGAAAACCATCGGCACGTCCGCAGTTGGGTTGGCTCCAAACATAATACTAGCATAACCAAACCCGCCCCGGTGTGTTGCAGGCGATAAGTCGCTGAGTATCAAAAAGTTTGGCGATTTTCCGCAATACAAGAACTAGGGAGTGTTGAAGACACAAATCGAAGATGTATTTAGCTCCTTCGAGAAAGCTCCTAAAACTCTTTGCAGAATGTGGGGACCGAATGACCGGACACATGGGCTGAAGCTGATAAGCGGCTGAAAATTCAGTCAATGTTCGGAAACAATTAAACCCGGGAATCAAGCATCGCGAACGCGTTTTGTGAGCCCATTAAAGTCTGATCTTAAATATGACACGTCTAAGCCAAATGCCTCAGGCACGCCACGAACTTCAAGCGGCGCGAAACAATGGCCTTCGATACATCGGCGTGGCCTTCCTGTTCAGCATCTTTGTAAATATTCTGATGCTCACAGGCCCGTTATTTATGCTTCAGGTTTATGACCGCGTTCTAGGATCGCGATCTGAAGAAACGCTGACTGCGCTGTTCTTGCTGGTGGCTCTGCTATATGGCCTGATGGCCCTACTTGACTATGCCCGCGGCCGCATCGTCGCGCGATTTGGAGCGCGGCTGCAAACTGAACTGGATGAAAGAGTCTTCGAAGCGACACTCAGACAATCGATTCACCCGCGTGCCCGATCTACCCCTGCGACGGCCCTGCGTGATCTTGAATCTATTCAAACACTGTGCAGTTCTCCCGTACTTTTGGCCGTGTTGGACATACCATGGACGCCATTGTTTCTTGCCGCGATTTTCATCTTTCATCCTTGGCTTGGCTGGCTTGCAATTGTGGGAGGAGGCATACTGATAGTTGTCGCATTGCTCAATCAGGCTTTGACGCGCAAGCGCGTAGCGGACGCCCAAAAAGCGTCAGCCTTGGCCAACGCTTTCTCGGAAAGCGCCCGACAGGCATCCGAAGTTGTGCGCTCCCAGGGTATGCAACGCGACGTGACAGCACGTTGGATGCGGCAGAGGTCCGACGCGCTGGGGCAAACAATTGCCGCTAGCGACTGGACCGGCAGCTTTACATCTCTAACCAAATCAGTTCGGCTATTCCTGCAATCGGCCATGCTAGCACTTGGTGCCTACCTGGTTTTGCAAAACGAAATGACCGCAGGCGCGATGATTGCCGGCTCTATCCTATTGGGTCGCGCGCTCGCGCCGATAGAACAGTCGATCGGCCAATGGGGGCTCATTGAACGCGCCAGAACCTCGTGGACATCGTTGAGCAGATTTCTTGACTCAATCCCTCCAGAAGACAAGCGAACCAAGTTACCAATCCCTAAAGCGCACCTGTCGGTGCAATCCGTGACAGTCATTCCTCCGGGTGCCTCGACGCCAACCTTGCGCAATGTCAGCATGACTGTGGAGCCGGGCGAAGCCATCGGCGTTATCGGCAAAAGCGGATCTGGCAAGACCACATTGGCGAAGGCTTTGCTGGGACTTTGGCCCGCTGCGGCGGGGGAAATTCGATTGGGTGGAGCCACGCTGGACCAGTACGATGTCAGTGATCTGGGCAAGCATATCGGCTACCTGCCGCAACAAGTTACTTTGTTCAATGGAACTGTTGCCGAAAACATTGCCCGCATGTCCCTGAACCCTGATTCCGAGGCAGTTATTGCCGCGGCCAAGAAGGCCAAGGCCCATGAGCTAATCCTGAGCCTGCAAAAGGGATATGACACGTTTCTCGAAGGTAACGACAGCCAATTGTCCGGTGGTCAAAAGCAACGGATTGCGATGGCACGCGCTTTGTATGGCGATCCGGTTCTGCTGATCCTAGACGAACCGAATTCGGCTTTGGATGCGGAAGGAACCGAAGCACTCAATGCCGCAGTGCGAGAGTTCAAGTCTGTCGGCAAAGCCGTCATGATCATGACTCATCGCCCTCAAGCCATATCTGAATGCGATCGTTTAGCCGTGGTGGAAAAAGGCCAGATTGTGCGGATAGGCAACCGTGATGAGGTGCTGAGCGCAAT
This sequence comes from Ruegeria sp. BHSB058, assembly GCF_059613285.1. Classification (NCBI taxonomy): domain Bacteria; kingdom Pseudomonadati; phylum Pseudomonadota; class Alphaproteobacteria; order Rhodobacterales; family Roseobacteraceae; genus Ruegeria; species Ruegeria sp. BHSB058. The sequence goes on from NZ_JBXWSF010000040.1 coordinate 19,451, forward strand.
GGTTCAAAATGCTGGTGTGATCAAAAGACAATTCGGAAAGGCGGGCGAGTAATGGCCGATATATCTGCTTCGTCCAATAAACCTGCATGGCGTATTGCCTTTCCTGCAGCCGTAGGGTTCTTCGCGCTGGCCATTTTGGTTGGCGGCATCGGTGTCTGGAGCACGCAAACGGAACTTGCTGGTGCTATCGTCTCTCCGGGGATTGTCGAGGTTCAAACAAATCGTCAGGTGGTTCAGCATCCGGATGGTGGTGTCGTGGGCGAAATCTTTGTTCGCGACGGTGACAGGGTAAATGCGGGCGATATGTTGATCCGGTTCGACGACACATTCCTGTCGTCGGAACTTACTATCGTCCAGGGGCAACTGTTTGAACTTCTCGCACGCAAGGCTCGCCTTGAGGCGGAACGCGATGGTGAGGACACCGAAGGACTGAACACCAAACTCCAGCAATTGACCGAAGACGAGCATGCGACGAAGGAACTTGTAGACGGTCAGCGCCGCTTGTTCATTGCCCGAGCAGAAACAATGGAGAAACAGTCGGAACAACTTCGGGAGCAGAAAACGCAGATCGAAAGCGAAATCAAAGGCACGCAGGCGCAACTGGTCGCTTTGAGAGAGCAAGTTGCCCTGATCGAGGACGAGTTGGAAGATCAGGAAAGCCTTCTGACAAGGGGCCTTACACAGACCAGCCGCGTTTCGGCATTGAAGCGCGAAAGCGCAAACCTGAACGGTGAAATCGGGCAGCTCGAAGCGACCGTAGCCCGGCTCAAAGGCCAGATCGCCTCGACTGAGATCGAGATCGTCCGCCTTGGCGCAACCCGAAGGGAAGAAGCCATAACAACTTTGCGCGACCTGCAATTCCGCGAGATTGAACTGGCCGAACGGCGTCTTTCACTGCGTGAACAGTTGTCGCGCATGGATATTCGGGCACCTGTCTCAGGTGTCGTTTATGGAAGCACGATCTTTGCGCTGCAATCGGTGGTCCAACCCGCCGAACCTATGATGTATGTGGTTCCGCAGGACACCCCACTGAAAGTAACGGCGCGGGTGGATGCCATTAATGTTGACCAACTCCATGTTGGGCAGGCGGCTACACTGAGGTTTACAGCTTTCAACCAAAGGCAGACACCAGAAATCGACGGCCATGTCGCTACCATTTCGGCTGATGTGTTTACGGACGAAAAAACCGGGTATAGTTTTTATCGGGCCGAACTCTATCTGGATGAGGGGCAGTTGGACCGTCTCCAGGGCCAAGTTCTGCTTCCGGGCATGCCCGTTGAGACTTTGATCAAGACGGACGAGCGAACGCCGCTTTCCTATTTGACCAAACCGCTCACAGACTACTTCGTGAAGGCATTCCGCGAGTAAATTGGAGACGGCAGGTTATTAACCGGCATGGTTCTTCTAGGGTCGTTCATTGCGCCCGCAATTCTTTGGAAACGGTCCCGTCCCTGATCCATTCATCAAAAAGAGACAGCACTGCGTCACTGAACTCACTATCATTAATATGCGCGTCCACCTCGGTCATTGGCGTCTGTCCAGGAATAATCTTTCGGGCTTCGTCAACCAATGCGGCAAGCCCTTCTGGATCGTGCGCCTCGTGCCCTTCCCGGTCCCATTCTTCGACTCCACCTAGGGGCAAGAAGAAGTGTGTTGCCCCTTTGGCGGCTGCCATTCGTTTTGCCATCTCACGTATCCACATGCGGCGTTCTTCAGCTGTGAAGACAGAGCTTTTGATCAATCGATTGTGTTCGTGAAAGGGGCGGCCGGCATATTGCGGCGGGATATCCTGCCAGCCAGCAAAATCCACCAAGTCTAGGGCTCCAGGCGCCACCATCTGAGGTGTCCCGACCTTTCCTGCATTTGTAAGCCGGTCTTCACCACTGGAAACGAGCGACCCGGCCATCAAGTTGCCGAATTCCTGCATAGAAAAATCCATGACGCAATTGAACGCTCCCTCACCGGCCAGCTTTTCAAAAGCCATGCCGCCCATTCCCGTCGAATGAAACACCGCCACGTCAAACCCTCGTTCTTCAAGTGCAGGTTTCAGTGTTTTCATGTATTTCAAACAGGATGATCCCAGCGAGGTCATACCGACCATGGGTCGATCTGAAGAGGGCGGCTGAACAGCTTTTGTGGCTCCTACGATGGCTCCGGCAGCCTGGGAAAGGGATGACCGGCATACCGAATTCAACCCATAGAGGCCGCCTGCCCAAAGGATCATCTGGATGTCAGGCGCCAAACGATCAGGGGGGACTAAGGCAGAAAAGCTGACGGTTGAGGCGATGTATTTTGGCACTCCCATGGGCAGGACTTGAGCACAATCGAGCGCGAGGTCCGTGCCCATCGTGCCGCCGATTGCCAACATTCCGTCAAACCGCCCTTCTGCATGTTCTTTCGCAACCAACGACGCAGCCCCCCGTGACATGACACGAAAGGCTTTGTTCTCGTCTCCTAACGCAATGACGTCATCAATGGTCATGCCGCCAGCGGCGGAAACATCGTGCTTGCTGATATCCGTCGGGCCGGAAGGAACACCCAATACGCTCACATCCATACTCAGAACATTGGCTCCTTGTCCCTTGATGCATTGTTCGATGAACCTCATTTCGGGTTCCTTGGTGTCGTAAGTGCCAATTACCAGGATGGTTCTTTTTGACATTCGTTTCCTCCTAGCGATCGATACCGCCGCAACCAAATTATCTTAAAGCTGAATCCAGGCGGATTTCAGATCCAAATACTTGTCCATCGCATGCAGTGATTTGTCGTGCCCGTTGCCTGATTGCTTGACCCCTCCCAACGGGACCGTCATATCGGAACCGCCATATGTATTGACGTGGATGACACCGGACCGCACCGCGTCAACCATCCGATGCGCACGGCTTATATTCGAGGTCCATATCCCGGCGGACAGCCCATAATCGGTGCTGTTGGCCAGCCCAATTGCCTCAGCCTCGTCCTTGAACGTCGTAACCGCCAAAACTGGGCCAAAAACCTCTTTTCGAAACAGGTTATCGGTTGGTTTGACCCCACTCATGATCGTGGGCGACATATAGTAACCTCCGGTTTCCTCCAGTATCCGCTCGCCACCCGTAACGCAGCGAGCGCCCTCGTCTTGGGCCGTATGAACAAAATCCAGATTGGACGAAAGCTCAGCGAGAGAATGTACGGCACCTATCTGGATTTTCAGATCCAGTGGGTCGCCAACGCGGAAAGCACCCGCATGGCGCGCCATTTCGGCCACGAAATCGTCAGCTATGTCGTCTTGTACCAGCAGCCGGGATGCAGCCACACAAACCTGACCTGAGTTCCGAAAAATACCTGCTGCTGATATTGCCGCTGCCTGAGCCAGGTCTGGCACGTCGTTGAACACTATATTTGGAGACTTTCCGCCAAGCTCAAGATAACAGCGCTTTAGATTGGACTCCGCCGAATACTTCATTAAGCACCGTCCTGTGGCACCCGATCCGGTAAAAACAAGAATATCCACGTCCATGCTCAAGGCCAAGGCCTCTCCGACGACCGATCCTTTTCCGGTCACCACGTTGAACACGCCATCAGGCAACCCTGCTTCAGAAGCCAGCTCAGCTATTTTGAGTAGGGTAAGCGAGGCACTTTCAGCAGGTTTCAGAACAATAGAATTGCCGGCGGCCAAAGCGGGCGCGATTTTCCAACTGCCGATCATCAAGGGAAAATTCCACGGCACAATTGCCCCCACTACACCAACTGGAGTGTGGTGAACCAAGCCCAGTACGTCATTGGGCGTTGGAGCGATCTGACCGTAGATCTTGTCGATGGCCTCGCCATAGTACCGGAACGTAGCCGCGGCTGACAAAGCTTCCGCCTTGTAGGCCATATTGACCTCGGTTCCATTGTCACGAACGCCCAGCACGGCCAATTCCAAGGCTCGCTCCTCGATCAGATCTCCCAGCCGCATCAAGATCTTCTTGCGGGCAGCAGGCGCCACGCGAGACCAGCGACCATCCTCGAACGCGGCCCGAGCCGAGTTCACTGCCTTGGCCATGTCATCCGGAACACCCTTGGCGATCCGCGTCAGGAATTGACCATTGATGGGGGAGATGACTTCCAGGTGCTCTCCCGATACCGAAGAAACAGATTTGCCATCGATGAAATGGCCCTGATCGGGAATATCCTGGCGTCGGATGCGATCTATAGCTGCCTGGTCAAGCATTCAAATCACCCTTGTTGTGTGGTTGTTTCCGGTCCGACAGGCTCGGGGTTCCGGCGGGCTTTGTGTTCTCGGATCAAGGCTCTGATATGCAACGCGAAAATTAGCGCGATCATTGCGAACAGGAAGGCGGCGATGGGACGATCGACAAAGTCCAGTGGCGTCTTGACCCGGGCCATCGCGCTGCGCAATTTGACCTCCATGATGCCTCCCAGAACCATCCCTAGAATGATTGGGACAATCGGCAGATTTAGCCGCTTTAGAATCAACCCAAATACACCGAACCCGGAAGCCAAGGCGCAATCAGTGATGGAGTTTCGCAGACTGTAGACCCCGACAAAGGACAGGATGATGATTATGATTCCCAAAAAACGAGTCGGGATCTGAATGATCTTCAAGAGCAGGTTGGTCGAGAACAGCAAAAAGACCAGAACAATCACGTTTAGCAGTATCAGCGCCAGATAGATCGCCATGACAAAGTCCATCTGGCTTTCAAACAGCTGGGGGCCGGGGATCACATTGTGGACGTAAAAGACCGACAGCATCATCGCGGTCAGCGCCTCGCCCGGGATGCCAAGCGCCAGCAACGGGATCATGGCAGCGCCTGGCACGGCATTGTTCGACGCTTCCGACGCGACAAGGCCTTCCGGCGAGCCGTCACCGAATTTTCCCGGCTCTTTCGAGCTTTTCTGGGCATAGGTATAGGATAGGAATTGCGCCGTAAACTCGCCCACTCCGGGAACCATACCCATCAAAACGCCAATACTGGATGACACAGTCGCTACCCGCTTGATCCCGAAAAGTTCCTTGAACCCCGAAAGTAAATTACCATCGACATGCGCCTGACCCGGCGCGTGATCTTTGTCGACCAGAAGTAGTAATGCCTGACTGATGGCGAAGAGTCCGAGAACAACAACGATCAGATCGACCCCCGAGGCCAGCCAGCTTTGGTCAAATGTGAAACGTTTCGTGTATTTGACCGGTTCCAGCCCAACGGTGTTCAGCAACAGGCCAAAACTTGCCAACATCGCCGCAGCAAACGTTTGCCCCCGATGGGCCAACACCACAAGGATGATGCCCATGAGTGCCGCAAGAAAGATCTCGCGACTACCGAAATGCGGGGCGACGGCCGCAAGAACCGGCGACAGGATGATCAAGCAGATAACCGAAAAGATGCCACCGAAGAAAGAAGCCGAGTAGGCCAGCGACAACGCTCGCTGCCCTTGTCCTCGTTTCGTCATCGGATAACCGTCATAAGTGGTCAGGGCGTTGACCGCTGTTCCGGGCGTATTGATCAGAATTGCAGGGATCGCGCCGCCATACATGGATGAACCATATATACCCAAAAGCAAAGTCAGCCCGACAATGGGTTCAAAGGCAAATGTGGCGGGCAAGAGAATTGCAATTGCAACAGCCGCGCCGACGCCCGGCAATGCGCCGATGATGACACCGCCTATCGACCCGATAAGGAGGGCTGCGACCACGTTCCATTGAGCAATTATCCCGAAACCGGAGATCAGCGTATCCATCGGGATGGCCTCATAAGTAAGTCAGGGCAAACGCCCGCAATGAATCAGGGAGGTACTCATATATCTGGCCCGCCGGGATTTTGACCTGCAAGAAAGCGCGAAACAAAATTGCTACGCTGACTCCGAAGGCGGCAGATGCAGCCAAGGAGGCAAAACTCGTGAACCCACAACGAACAGCTAGAAACAGCGCGAAGAGAACTGTCGACGGCAGGTATCCAAGGTAAGGGACCACCAACACATAGATGAGGAAATAGGCAACAAATTCCAGCGACCTCAGCCAGAAAAGTACTTCGCGCCAACGACCGGGAATTCGGGGGGACAGGGCTGAACTCAGGCAATGAAGCGCACCGAACAAAACCATTCCGTAAACGGCGATGGTTGGCCACAACGAAGGTTGTGCAAACCATTTGGTTCTTTTGACTAGCTTGGTTTGCTCTCCAAGCTGCGTCAGAAGAAAAAACGAGAAAGCGAGAAAAAAGATTGCAAATACAATGTCACCTGGCCGGCGATAGCGTTTGAACAAATCCTGCAGCGTTCTTACAAGCATTGACCTTCCTCCCTGCGAGTCATGCCCCCGGTCCATCCGGGGGCATTGAAGTCAACGAGCTTTATTCCCCAAGAATTTCAGCGACCTTGCCGAACATGGCTTTGTCAGATTCGATCTGCTCCGTGGATTCGGCCGCATCCTGCCAATAGATCAGAACACCAGTTTCATTTATCAGGCTCTGAGCTTGCTCGGACTGCAACGCCTTCTGCGCTGCTGCAGCAATCTTGTCGCGCGCCTCCTGAGGCACGTCTTTGTGAACGAAAAGCCCGTTCCACAATGACAAGGTCAGACCGGGTACCAGCTCGGTAACGGTTGGGGTGTCAGGTGTGATTGCGATACGCTGACTGCCGATACTTGCCAGAATGTGCAGATCATCCTTGCACGGCATGATCTGCTGCAGCGTCGTGTTGATGACATCCACATCGCCTGAAGCGAGTGTGTTGCAGTTCAGTTCGTCGAATGCGGCTTCACTTGCAAAGTCAAACCCACTTTCGATGGCTGCAGCCATAGTGATCTTGGTGGGCGGCAGGAACGTCCCGAAATGACCCAGTGCCACTTCGTTATCCTTGCCATGGGCAACAAGCTCCTCCCAACTCGAATACGGGGCATCTCCAGATGCGGCCACCACGAATGGATAGGTCATGAATATTCCCAGTGGCTCAAATGGGTTCGGAGAAAGTTCAGGAATGCCTATTTCCGGCCCGATGACCGGAACGCCCACCACGAACGAACCCACAGTATAGCCATCCGCAGGCGCGGTCGCGACCTCCACCGCCCCGGGAAACGGCCCGCCACCACCACCGGGCTTGTTCACTACAGCAGCCGGAACGCCGTACATCGACTGGAACTCATCCGCGATCAACCGGGTCAATACGTCCTCCAGATCACCTGGAGGCCACGGCACCACAAACGACACAGGTTTTTCCGGGTACTCTGCGAAAACCGCACTTGCCGTCAACACAAAAGCGCCTGCGAAAGCAGTTAGTTTGACCATAAGATTTCCTCCCAAGTTGGCTCATTATTTGAACCGTTATTTCAAAAATAAGATTGCTATATTAACTTCTTTGTGTCAAGCTTGATGTCGAGATGAGACGTAGCAGCAGGGCTTAAAAGGTGGGAACGACACTGAAGGCATTGTCCTTGTTGGACCTTTTTTCGACACAACACCCTGAACTGGGGCTGTCGCAAGTTACGCGCATGTCCGGCCTGAATAAGGCGACTGCGTTGCGTCTTCTTGGTGAGTTGTGTGAATTCGGCTTACTCGAGCAGAAATCGGACACCAAGCTCTATCGTCTCGGCAGTACGGTTCTGAGGCTCGCCAATCAAAGGGAAATGGCTTTTCCCACCCGATCCATTGCTCGCCCAATCCTACGGGAGTGTGTAGGAGCAACTGGAGAAACCGTTCATATGTCTCTGCTGGACAGATTCCACCTGAACACAGTTGCAATTGAAGAAACTCAAAGCCACTCGGTACGTGTAGTAGTGGATCCTTCCGAAATCCTGCCCCTGCACGCAACGGCATCGGGTTTGGTTGTAACTGCCTTTGGCAACAAACGCCTTTTGGAGCACCTCCTGACCCACGATCTACACAAGGTAACGAACAAAACAGTCACCAATCGCTGCGATCTTGCCGCAATGATTTCTACTATCCGCGACCGTGGGTATGCGGTCGCCGAAGGGTCATTCGAAGAAAGCGTCAAAGGAATTGCCCGCCCTCTGTTCGACGGCAATCAAATGGCTGTTGGCGCGGTTGCGGCGGCTATTCCAACTTCTCGTGCCACACCGGAACTCGAAGCCAAATGTCTGATATCACTGGAACGTGCGGCGGAAGAAATAACATCCGCCCTCGGGGGGCGTGCCCCGCATGACTATCCAAACTCAACTCACTGAACGAAGCCGAACCTCAATCGCAAAGTTCGTTTTTGAGAGTTCCTCTCGTCTTATTCATGATCCGGAGTTCAAGCCAATGAAAGATTCGAACTTTCTGATGGAAAATAACGGTCGCCATTTTTGGCAACCGATGACTCATCCTGCAGATGCTCAAACCAACCCACCTACCATCCTGACCGGCGGAGAAGGGGTTCACATTGTTGATGTCGAGGGGCACAAGACTATCGACGCGGTCGGAGGCCTTTGGAACGTTAATTTGGGCTACTCTTGCGAGCCAGTAAAAGAAGCCATCGCCCAGCAACTGTGCGACCTGCCATACTATTCATGCTTTCGAGGCACCACCAATGACAAAGCGATTGAGCTATCTTATGAATTGGCTGAATTCTTCTCGACGGACGGATTAACGCGTGCTTTCTATACGTCCGGCGGGTCTGACTCGGTCGAAATTGCGTTGAAACTCGCCCGTCAATACCACCGGATCAGAGGCGAAGCTGGGCGCACAAAGTTTCTCAGCCTGAAATACGGCTATCATGGAACCCATTTCGGTGGCGCAAGCGTCAACGGGAACGGTAAGTTCCGCAATGCCTATGAACCGATGCTGCCTGGTTGCTTCCACATTCCCGCACCATATGCCTATCGGAACCCATTCAATGAATCCGACCCCGAGCGACTCGCGCAACTGTGCTTGCAAGCTATCGAGGCTGAAATCGCGTTTCAGGATGCAAATACGATCGCAGCGTTTATCATGGAGCCGATACTCGGCGCTGGTGGCGTAATCCCCCCACACAAGAGCTTCATGCCGAAAGTTCGTGAAATTTGTAACAATCATGGGATCTTGCTGATCGCCGACGAAGTCATTACCGCCTTCGGCCGAACAGGCGACGAAAGCGGGTCTCGTCATTGGGGTGTAAAGCCGGATTTCATGACAACCGCCAAAGCGATCACCAACGGATATTTTCCGTTCGGGGCAGTCATGGTTTCGGATGAGGTTTCATCAGTTTTTGAAACAGATGTCAGTGGCATGGCCTCCGTTGACTCGGGCTACACATACTCAGGTCACCCCGTCGGTGCGGCAGCCGCACTGGCGTCGCTGGCCGAAGTTCGAAGGTTGCGGGTGTGGGAAAACGCTGCAACCAGGGGGGCCGAATTGTTCGGTGGCTTGCAAAAACTCAAGGAAAAACACGCATTGATTGGCGATGTGCGCGGCGGCGAAGGCCTGATGTGCGCTTTGGAACTGGTATCGGATCGAACGGTAAAATCGCCCGTTTCAAAAGATGTCCCTGTCAAAGTTCAGAAAGCGACTTATCAAGCAGGCGCAATGATCCGTGTCTCGGGTTGCAACATCATTCTTTCACCTCCGCTCATCATAACCGCTGAAGATGTCGAGACGATACTGTCCGCGCTCGATGCGGGATTGAGTTCGATCAAATGAACAAGGTAAGTCACCCTTTCAGATCCTGAATTTTCAAAGTTCGTTCAGCAAATCCGGAAATTGTTCGAGCCTGCGTGCACCGAATTGGGTTTGAACGGCCGATGGTTGGTGCTTGTCGTGGCCAAGCTGTCCAGCAGGAGCTGTCTCCTGGTCTTTGAGAAAGAGACTAATGTACAGCGCCCGTTATTGAGGTTTGGGCGACGGGTGTTCTGCTCGGGCCTTTCCATTGCGCACAGTATACACGGCAGGCAGGGTGGAATTAGACATACCTCATGCGGGATCGTCGACTGCTCAAGCTTTCTGGCATTCGCAAATTGCGCCATTTCGTGTTCCACTTATCCTGATTACCTAAGAACTTCTCGCGAATCGGCGACATGGTCTATTCGCGCACGCGCAGCAGCCATGCGATCGAAAGAGCGCGCAAGGTGTCCAGAGTCATTTCCTATAATTCAAAATTCGGCATTTCGGTCTCATCCCCGAAAAATGCCTTCTCAAGACAATCTCCGGCCAAGTGTCGCTACCATCAAAACTTGCTCTCCAGTTTTTCGCTGAACACTGGCGCTCAACCGTCTCACGATTGCAGAGAAACAAACAGTCGCGAGGAATTGCATCAAGTGGGGCAAAATGCGCATCTCTGACCGATTGATCCCAAACGCATAGGGATGTAAGGGAAGCTTGTCAAAACAGTGTCTCTGCAGGGTCGGGTCAATCAATCCGCTCCGCTTTCGTCACCACGCGGGTGGCCTCACACTCTTGGATCCCACGCCCAGAAAGGCAAAAAAGGTAAAGTAATATGGCAGATAAATCGAACTTCGACATATTGTATACCATTGTAGACGAAGCGCCGGAACTGGCGAGCGCATCCTTCCTGCCGATCATTCGAAAGTTCGCTTCGGCCGCAGGCGTGAGCGTCGGAACCAAGGATATTTCCCTTGCGGGACGCATCATTTCAGCATTCCCCGAAAACCTGACCGACGGGCAGCGCCAAACCGACGATCTTGCGGCATTGGGTGATTTGGTCAAGACCCGCGACGCCAACGTGATCAAACTGCCAAACATCTCCGCCTCGGTGCCGCAGTTAGTGGCGGCAATCACCGAGCTTCAGGGACAGGGGTATAACATCCCCAACTATCCCGAAAATCCCAAGACAGTTGAGGAAAAAGAGACTCGTGCCCGATACGATGCCATCAAGGGTTCAGCCGTGAATCCGGTCTTGCGGGAAGGAAACAGCGATCGCCGCGCAGCAAAGGCGGTCAAGAACTATGCTCAAAAGAACCCGCATTCGATGGGCGAATGGTCCAAAGACAGCAAGACCAAAGTCAGCTCGATGCCCGGCGACGATTTTTATGCCAATGAGAAATCAGCAACCATCACAGCCGCTCAGGCAGGTGATGCCAAGATCGAGTTCGTCGACAACGATGGCTCGGTCACTGTTCTGAAAGACGGTTGGAAGCTGGAAGAAGGCACGGTCGCCGACGCGACCTTCATGTCTGCTAAGGCGCTTGACGCCTTTCTTGCGGAAGCCATCGAGGACACCAAGGTGGACGGCACCATGTTCTCGCTGCACTTGAAGGCGACAATGATGAAGGTCTCGGACCCAATCATCTTTGGACATGCGGTCAAAGCGTGGCTGAATCCCGTATTCGAACAGTTCGGCGATGAAATGAAGTTGCTAGGTGTGAACCCGAATTCCGGCATGGGTGACCTGCTGGAACGCGTCAAGGGCAATGCCGATATCATGGCCGCGATCGAAGCCCTCAAGTCGGAGCGCCCGTCGATGTACATGGTCGACAGCGACAAAGGCATCACCAACCTGCATGTACCCAGCGATGTGATCGTCGATGCGTCGATGCCTGCCGTGATCCGTGCAGGCGGAAAGGGGTGGGACCAGACCGGAGCCAAGGGTGACACCAACTGCATAATCCCTGACAACTGTTATGCTTCGATCTATGACGAGACGATCAAGTTCTTCAAAGAAAACGGCGCATTGAACCCGGCAACTGCAGGCGCCGTGGCAAACGTTGGCCTGATGGCGCAGAAGGCCGAGGAATATGGCTCCCACCCGACCACATTCGAGGCGCAGGCAGACGGCATTATCCGTATTGTCCTGGCAAATGGCGAAGTCCTGCACTCGCACCAGGTCGAGGCCGGTGATATCTGGCGTGCCTGCACCGTCAAGAAAGCACCGATCGAAAACTGGATTCAACTTGCGATGGACCGTCAGCGATTGACCGGGTCCGAAGCAATCTTCTGGCTGGACGCCAACCGCGCCCATGACGCGCAACTGATTGACTATGTCAAACCAGCCCTTGAGGCAGCGGGCGTTGCTGACAACTTCCTGATCATGGCCCCACGCGAAGCCACCAGGCAGTCGCTTGAGACAATCACCGAGGGCGAAGACAGTATCGCTATCACTGGCAACGTGCTGCGTGACTACTTGACCGACCTTTTCCCAATCTTGGAATTGGGCACTTCAGCAAAGATGCTTTCGATCGTCAAACTGATGAATGGTGGCGGCCTGTTCGAGACCGGTGCTGGCGGATCGGCTCCGAAACACGTGCAGCAGTTGGTTGAGGAAAATCACCTGCGCTGGGACTCGATGGGTGAGTTCTGTGCATTGGGTGAATCGCTAAACTTCCTCGCGGATGTTAAAGGCAATGCCAAAGCTGGTGTTCTGGGCCGTGCGGCCGAAGATGCGACCCAAGGCATCCTGGACAACAACAAGTCACCGAGCCGCAAGGTTGGTCAACCAGATAACCGTGACAGCCACTATTGGTTCGCCCGCTACTGGGCCGAAGCACTGGCTGAACAAGATGACGATGCCGACCTGGCCACCGAATTCGCTCCGATCGCTATAGAGTTGGCAAACAATGAGGATGCAATCCTGTCGGAGTTTGCAGCGGCCCAAGGCAAGGCAGCCGATCTGGGCGGTTACTACCACACTGACCCTGCGAAAACTGCGGCCGTCATGCGCCCATCAGCGACACTGAACGCCATCATTGGCGGACAATAAGAAGACAAAACCCCCGGAGAAAGTCTTTGGGGGTTCTACTTTGCTTGCGGCTTAGGTGCACCTCCCAGTTTTTGCGTGATTTCGGCCGCCGCCTCAGAAACCGCGTTGCCGAACATTGCAACCGTTTCAACGGAAAAACGACTGCTTGGGCCAGATATGGAAATCCCGGCGCAGGGTTGCCCGGATTCGTCCAAAATCGCACTGCCAATGCAGGACATGCCATCATAGCGCTCTTCCGCATCAAACGACCAGCCACGCATTCTTGTTTCCGCCAGATCCCTGAAGAGTTCCTCCGAGCTTGAGCGTGTGTGTTTGGTAAAAGCCGTCAGACCAACGTCTTTGAGAAGGTGTTTAACCTCGTTTTCCGTCAGCATTGCCAAAATGGCCTTGCCTGTTCCGGACGCATGCATGGCCGTGCGGGTCCCTGGCGGAAAGAATGCCCGAATCGGGTTGCGCGTCTCAACCTGATCAATGAACACGACCTGCGCTCCGTCCGGGACCGCCAGATTGGCCGTTTCGCCGGTCTTCTCCATTAACGCCCGCATGACCGGTTGCCCGATTTCGGTCAAACTGGTGCGATGCAGATAGACTGACCCAGTGCGATAGGCTTCGATACCTATCATCCACTCCTGCGTAGTTTCGTCAAAAGACACAAAATCGTTTTTTTGCAATGTCGTCAGAATTCGATGGGTAGTTGCAGCCGGGATTTTCATTCCAAGAGACAAATCTGTCAGCGTTGCCCGCCCTGCTTTCGCTAAGGCCACCAACAAACCGAGTGCGCGATCCAATGATTGCAAAGTGGCGACATTGCTGTCCGAGAATGGTGATTTCGGCCGCCCGCGCGGTCGCTTCTGGATCGTCATGGTCCAGTCCTCCTGCCACCACTTTGCCAGATCGGGCCGTGAAAAGGCAAAGAAAACATTTTCCAAAAGCGTGGGATATCTTTCACTGAAAAATAATTTTGCGTTTTATATAAGTGTCTTAATATTTTCATTCATATTTCGGAAATATTTTTCAAAAAAATTGAAAAGCAAAAAACAACCAGCCATGCTTGCAGCAAGCAATGGAGGTTACCGCCATGTCCGATCAAAACCCCGTCTTCATTCCCGGCCCGACCAACATCCCGGATCGCCTGCGCCTTGCGATGCAGGCCCAGACACGGGATCACCGCGCGCCTGATTTCGTAGACACTTTCGCACCCGTTCTAGAAGATACCAAGAAGGTCTTTGCCACTACCAAAGGCCAAGTCATCACCTTTCCCGCCAGTGGCACCGGCGGATGGGAAGCGGCGGTTTCCAATACGCTTAGCCCCGGCGATAGGATTCTTGTGGCACGCTATGGAATGTTCAGCCACCGCTGGATCGATCTGTGCCAGCGCCACGGTCTTGACGTCCAGGTCATCGATTGCCCGTGGGGGAGTGGCGCGCCTGCAGACAAATTCCAGGAAATCCTGTCTGCTGACAAGGAGCATCAGATCAAGGCAGTCCTGACGACACATAACGAAACTGCCACTGGTGTCCTTTCAGACATAGGCGCGGTGCGCCGCGCGATGGACACCGCTGATCATCCAGCCATGCTGTTCGTCGATTGTGTCAGCTCGTTGGCCTCGGTTGATTTCCAGTTTGATCGCTGGGGCGTGGATATCGCTGTTTCCGGCTCGCAAAAGGGGTTCATGCTGGCCACCGGCATGGCGATCCTCTGCGTCAGCCCCAAGGCGCTGGAGGCAATGAAATCCGCCAAACTGCCGCGCACATTCTTTGATTTCCGTGACATGATGATAGCCAATGCCTCGGGCGGGTTTCCCTACACCCCACCTCTGCAACTGATTTACGGCATGCGCGAAAGCCTTAAGATGCTGTTCGAGGAAGGTCTGGACAACGTCTATGCCCGCCATCACCGGTTGGCCGAAGGCGTGCGCCGTGCAGTTGATGCCTGGGGTCTCAAACTGGTTGCTCAATCCCCAGACCTCTATTCCGATACCGTTAGCGCGATTTTTGTACCCGAGGGTTTCGACAGCAACGCTCTCACGGATCACGCATTCAGCGCATATGGTGTATCCTTCGGCATCGGCCTGGGCGAAATGAACGGTAGGGCATTCCGTATCGGACACTTGGGCAGTCTGACCGATGTGCTGGTTCTGTCTGGTCTAGCCACCATCGAAATGGCCATGGCTGACCTGAACTATCCGATTGAACTGGGCAGCGGGGTCGCGGCAGCGCAGGATTACTATCGCACCAGCCGCCAGACACCGACCAAAGCCGCAGCGTGAGGAGGACCGTATGCTCGACTACACTTCAGCGGCAGATTTGACGATCGACCACATGCGCGAGGCGCATGAAAGTATAAAACCACATATCCGACGCACACCGGTCTTGACCTCGGATTATCTGAACGACCTGACCGGCGCGCAGGTGTTCTTCAAATGCGAGAATTTGCAGGAGGCCGGGGCATTCAAAGTGCGCGGTGCCTGCAACGCGGTCTTTGGGCTTTCCGACAAGATGGCGGTGAAGGGGGTTTGCACTCATTCCTCGGGGAACCATGCCCTGTCGCTCTCATATGCCGCAGGCCGCCGGGGCATTCCGTGCAACGTCGTCATGCCTCGCACCGCGCCACAGGCCAAAAAGGATGCGGTGCGACGCTATGGGGGAACCATCACCGAATGCGAACCTTCAACCTCATCGCGTGAGGCCACCTTTGCCGAGGTTCAGGCGCGGACGGGTGGCGAATTTGTTCACCCTTATAACGATCCGCGCGTGATCGCGGGACAGGCCACTTGTTCGGCGGAACTGCTGGAACAAACCGACGGGCTCGACGCAGTAGTCGCCCCCATCGGTGGCGGAGGCATGGTATCAGGCACTTGTCTGACCGTTTCGAGCCTTGCTCCTGAAACTGCAATTTATGCGGCGGAACCGGAACAGGCTGACGACGCTTACCGTTCGTTCAAGGCCGGGCACATCATTGCCGACGATGCGCCCAAAACGGTGGCAGATGGGCTGCTGGTGCCACTCAAAGAGAACACCTGG
Organism: Ruegeria sp. BHSB058; assembly: GCF_059613285.1. Taxonomy (NCBI): domain Bacteria; kingdom Pseudomonadati; phylum Pseudomonadota; class Alphaproteobacteria; order Rhodobacterales; family Roseobacteraceae; genus Ruegeria; species Ruegeria sp. BHSB058. The sequence goes on from NZ_JBXWSF010000040.1 coordinate 35,074, forward strand.
CATTTCGTGTCCAACTACGTGACCGATATCTTCACTGCATCCGATCAGGAGATCATTGATGCGATGAAGTTGACTTGGAAATACCTGCGTGTGGTGATCGAGCCGTCTTCGGCCGTACCGCTCGCAACGATTTTGAAGAACCCCAGCACGTTCCGAGGCAAGCGCATCGGCGTCATCGTCACCGGTGGCAACGTGGATCTGGACAAACTGCCCTGGGTCAAAGGGTAAGGAGGAAGACCAATGAACAAACCGGCAAACATCGACGATCTGGAAGTTGGCTTTGACATCCCAGCCACCATTGGCATGGATGAAAGCGAAATTCAGACCCCATGCCTGATCCTCGACTTGGATGCATTGGAGCGGAATATCAAAAAAATGGGCGACTATGCCAAGGCGCATGGCATGCGACACAGGGTGCACGGCAAGATGCACAAATCGGTGGATGTTGCCAAACTGCAAGAGGAACTGGGCGGCGCGGTTGGCGTTTGCTGTCAGAAAGTGTCCGAGGCTGAGGTTTTTGCCCGAGGCGGCATTAAGGATATTCTTGTTAGCAATCAGGTGCGCGACCCCGCCAAGATCGACCGACTGGCCCGTCTGCCAAAACTCGGCTCACGCATCATTGTCTGCGTTGACGATATTGACAACGTGGCCGACCTGTCGGCAGCGGCTCAGAAATACGGTACCGAGTTGGAGGTTTTCATCGAGATTGACTGTGGCGCAGG